>NZ_JACJSE010000044.1 GCF_014698045.1 Aulosira sp. FACHB-615 | reverse complement strand
TGTTATACCGCAAGGTTAACGGGAGAGAACGTCACCATTGTCCAGGTGTGTAAAAGACCATTAAGACACTGCCTTTCAAACAAAGTACAGTATCAATCCTGATTTCTGGGAGGTGGCTCACTTTTTTCTTTCCTCAAGCTTATACTCCCGTTCCATCGCCCCTAATATCCTCGCCTGCAACCCTGACAAATACGGCTTCGCCTGTTTCCCCAACCCCTGCAACAGCCAATCCACAGCCGGGTCATGGTCTGCCACTTGATGCAATCGCCGCAATCGCATACATAACTGTTGCATTGATTTACAATCATCATCCAGCAGTTCTAAGGATTTCAGGTGTTCAATTTTGACTGTGTATTCCCCGTCCCAAGTTTGAACAGTGCAACTGTAATCGCCAACATGAATTATTACACCCCAGCATCCGCCCTTACCTCGTAAATCTGGGTTGTCCTTTGGAACAAGTATGCAGATTTCGCCTTCGCGGTAGGGATTCGGTACTTTGGTGCGTTCTCGAATTTTATCTACAACACTTTGGACTATGCGGCCAGATGGGGTTTTTCCGCCAGCTTCTTGGACTGCTTGTTTCCATACTTTCTGCTGTTCTTGGGGTTCTAGATGAATCATCGGTCGCACTTGTCGTTCGTTAGTCGGCAAAATGTGATCCATTGGATCACATTTTTCTTTCAGGTTATCAAACACTACTGCCGCATCCATTAACAAATAAGGTTGTCGCCGGCTATACCCAAAGCGATCGCGGCAATACTCCTCAAATGTTTTGTGCGTCGAACGATAAAGCCGACGATCACGCAACTCCCTCAAAGCTTTCCCTGCTTCGTAAAATGCGTGTTCGACCTTACGTTCCAAGTTCAAGCGATCGCCTTGTTCATCTGCTGTTAACTCTTCTGAAGTAACGGCAGATGTTACCTCCACCGCCGTTACTTCAACAGCCTTCACCTCAATGGTTTCTAAATGCTGGTCATCCTGCTGTTGAATTTTAGGAGCAGGCTTTGGTTTGGCTGAAGCTTGGGCTGTGGTCTTTTTGCGAGAAGAAGAGTTGGTCATTGTTCCACTTCCAGGCTAAAGATGGTGGAACAAGTTTTTGGTTGTGTCATGATGAGAATAGTCTTTTATACAATTCCCCAACCCGTTCAAAAGGGCTGGGGTTTTTCATTGGCTGCTTCTATCTTTGCATTTGTTATTGGCCACGTCATTCATCGACCAAACTTACTACCCTGTTATCACTACTTGTTTGGTACTACCATAATCACTCACTATAGATGGGATATTTAATTAATCCCAGCCTTTTACACCTGAACAAACATGAACCCCATTATCAAAAAACCAGAGTTCCGCGCTCTCAAAAAGTCTGTTGCGCCACAGCCAGCCACCGAAAAACTTTCTCCAGTTGAGCTTGTCGTTGAAGATCCCATTGTTGAGCAGCCAGCACAAGAAGTCACTCACACAGTCGCCGAGGAGCTTTCGATCTATGCTCCGCTTTTTCAGTCTGTGGGTAACTCCGGGTGGCAGGTTTCGGAAATTTGGCGGGATTTGCGGGTTGATGGGTTTTGTGATTGATAATCTATCTTTAGATAGTTGCAATAATTAACGCATATATCATGTATTTCAGTAGTCTACTTTAGCTGACTACTGATTTGTTTTAGGTTTCTACTGAGGTTGGAGAAGTTTGTAGCACTGACATAACCTGATGGTAAGATAAAGTTTTTACCTTCTGGTTTTTAAATAAAAAACATCTAACTTTTGGCATATTTTTAATTAGGTATACACTAGATTTTTCTATCCAAAGGTAGATTGATTAATTGTTTACTTAAGAATTTTAAAAGTAAAAAATAATTAAACTTAACTTTAGTATTAAAATCAAGATTTTCGATTGTCAAACTTTGCCACATTTGAGAATATACTTAAAATAGTTAGAAATTGTCTGATGTTTTTTAAGTTTTCATTTATCTCTACATTATGTATATTGTCAGTTTCTCAATTATCTACAAGTAAGTTATATTATTATGTTTATCTTGCTCCAATTATTTTTTGCTAATTTATATTTTGTATTCAATGACAAAGACTAATTTATATTTTCAAAACCAGTATGTTATTAGAAAAGCCAAATCTTGCGATATCGGGTTGATTATATTTTTAATTTTCAAAGCTAGACTTGATCCTACTCAAATGAGGTGGCAGCAATTTTTAGTAATTGAATATCATGGACGTTTGATAGCATTTGGACAAATACGAAATTATTATATTGCACAAGAACTAGGTAGCTTATACGTAGCTCCAAATTTTAGAAATCAAGGTTTAGGAAGTTTTTTAGTTGAAAATTTAGTTAATGAAGCAATCCAACCTCTCTATTTAAAATGTGTCAAACGAGAATTAATAGAATTCTATATAAAATGTGGTTTTACACCCGTTCTTTTTGAAGAATTGCCATGCCCTCTTAAATTTAAGTTTCGCTTATCTCACTTCCGGAATAGATTTTTTAATGCTTCCGTAATATTTATGAAATATGCAAAAAACAAAGGCTGTTTGTAAAAAAATTAATTAGCTGCAAAAAATAAATATTTTAATAAGTTATTACATGACTCTAACTTGTAAAGAATTAAGCTCTTGTAAACTATGCTTTATCTTAAATACAATTTATTTTTTTTAAAAGTAATTATTACTTTAGGTTGTCTTATACTAAATGACCTAACTTGTTATTCTCAAATCATTCCAGACAGCACATTACCAAATAACACAAGTATAAAAATCAACAACAATACTATATTTATAGAAAATGGAACAAAATTAGGAGAAAATTTGTTTCATAGCTTTAAAGATTTTTCTGTTTCTAATAGGAGCCAAGCTTATTTTAACAATTCGCTAGATGTTAAGAATATTATAAGTCGAGTCACTGGTAGTTCTGTTTCTAATATTGATGGACTAATTCGTGCTAACGGTACAGCAAACATATTTTTAATCAATCCTAACGGAGTTATTTTTGGACAAAATGCCCAGCTAAATATTGGTGGTTCCTTTATTGGTAGTACTGCAAACAGTATCAAGTTTGCAGATGGCTTTGAGTTCACAGCTAATAAACACCAAGCTACACCAATACTGACCATAAGCTCACCTATCGGACTGCTATTTGGAAGTAACCCTAAAGCAATTAATGTCGAAGGAACAGGACACGATTTAACTGGTTCACGATTCTCCCCAGTATTGGGACGAAGTAGCTCAACAGGTTTACAAGTTCAGCCAACAAGGACAATAGCATTGGTTGGAGGGAATTTAATTTTAAATGGTGGCAAGATAATAGCTGAAGGCGGGAGGGTTGAACTAGGTAGTGTAGGAAATCACAGTTTGGTTAACTTGACACAAACATCCTCTGGTTGGAACTTGTCTTATGATAATACAGTTTCTTTTCAGGATATTCAACTTTTAAAACGCTCTCTAGTTGATACTAGTGGTATTATTAGCGGCTCTATATACTTACAAGGGCAAAACATCACACTTACTGATGGCTCTGTCATTTTAATTCAGAATCAAGGATCAATAGCAGGAGGAACAATTAACATACATGCTTCTAACTCTTTAGACATAAATGGTACTGATCCAATCGCTAGAATTGCTGGTAGTTTACGAAATGAGACTTTAGGACTCGGTAAAGCTGGAGATTCAACAATATCAACTCGAACGTTAATTCTTCGGGATGGAGGACAAATAAATTCCTTAACATTTAGTTCTGCCAACAGTGGTGATGTAGTCGTAAAGGCTTCTGATTCTGTGAATGTAGTTGGAGTTTCACCTCGCAATTCTGCTCTTTTTAGCCTTATTAGCTCTGGAACATTTAGTTCGGGAGATTCTGGCAACATTGTAATATCAGCACAACGACTAATTGCCACAGGTGGTGGTGCAATAGGAGCCTCGACCTTTGGATCTGGTAGAGGAGGAGATTTGACAATAAATGCAACTGACGTAATGGTTGAGGGTTATGCACCAGATACCTTTCAGCCAAGTGTTTTATCTGCTACAGCTTTCAATACTGGTAATGCGGGTAATTTAGAAATCAATACAGCGAGCTTGTTAGTTCAAGAAGGCGGTAGAACTGATTCTTCTACTTTTGCAAGCGGCGATAGTGGGAGCATTACTATCAATGCCTCCAAATCCATAAATATAGATGCAACACTTAATTCCTTAAATCCGTCGCTAGTGATTTCATCAGCCAAGGTTGAGTCTCAAGTCTTGCGAAATTTATTTAGGCTTCCTCCTGTTCCTTCAGGAAACTCAGGAAATATTATTATTAATACACCTGTTTTAAATGTTACTGGCAACGCTTTAATTACCGTCCGCAACGAAGGCATTGGCAATGCGGGAAACATCAATATCAATGCAAACAGAATCAACATTTCCAATGGTGGAGGTATCAGTGCCACCACCGCGATCGCCGAAGGTGGAAATATTGGCATTGAGTCAAAGCTCGTTCAACTAAATAATGGCAATATCTCTGCCACGGCTGGCCAACAAGGTACGAATGGCAACGGCGGCAACATCAGAATCAATGCTGATGTCATCGCTGGTTTCAATAACAGCCGCATCACAGCAGATGCTTTTCAGGGCAGAGGTGGCAATATTAGAATTAACACCCAAGGACTGTTTCTATCTCCTAACAGTCTGGTTACAGCATCTTCGCAACAAGGCATTGATGGTAATGTTGAAACAAATGTCTCCCGAACTCAATCACCCCTGGTTAATGCTCAACTAGAATTACCTAAATCAACCCCAGAAATAGCATCAGTTTGCCCAGGAAAGGCTGGTGCAGAAAATAGATTTGTCATAACTGGTAAAGGTGGTTTACCATCTAGCCCATTAGAATCTGCATATATAAATCCTACTTGGCAACCTAGAGTTTCAAACACTGCCTCAACTATCAATAATTTAGACGAACCAAAGTTATCAACTACCAAAATCATTCCCGCCCAAGGTTGGCAATTTAATAATGACGGCACAGTAACCTTAGTTGCCCAAGCTAACACAACAGTTAATACCGCTTTTTCTGAGCCAACCTGTCATACTAAAATTTCAGTAACTCAATGATTAAACTTCGTCGTTTATTTAAGTACCTATTAATAGGTGCGTTAGGGTTATTAATTAGTGTTAGCCAATCATTTGTAATATCAGGGTTTGCTGTGACTCCAGAAATGCAACAAAGTCAAGCACAATTCTTGATAAGTAAAGGTAATGAACAATTAGATTTAGGGCAAGCAACAGAAGCACTTGATAGTTTCAAGAAAGCAACTATAATTTATCAAAAACTAAAATCTCAGGAAGACATTATCGGAAGTTTAATTAATCAAAATATAGCTTTGCAAGCTCTAGGTATGTATCCTCGTGCTTGCAAGACACTTCTAGAAGCCATCAATTCTGTTACCCAAAGCTGGATTTGTGAACCACAACAGCCAAACGATTCTATTAATAATCGTTTTGACATAGTTGAACGCCTCAATTCCCAACCAATTTACTTGTTAGCATTGCATAATTTGGGGGATGTACTGCGTCAGTTGGGCAAACTATCAGAATCAAAAATAGTTTTACAAAAAATTTTAGAGTCTGCCCAGCAATCACCAATTTTTGATAATAATAATGTTTTGCTTTCTTTAGGGATTACAGAACAGGCTTACTATAACCAATTGAGAAATAAATATTCGGAAATAGAAGAGCCTGATTTTCAAGATAAGTTAAGTGATTTTCTTATAGATTCTGCCTTAAGCTCTCTCAAAATATTTCAACAAATAAATGTTAATAAAACAGCCAGCATTTCTTTAAAGTTACAATCACAATTAAACAGTGTAAAACTTTTAATAGATTTCTCACAATGGCTAAAAGTAGCAGTTAAATCAAAAAATCAACGGTTGGTAGAAACCCAAACTCAAATTCAGCCGCAACTTCAATCATTAATCAAGCTAATAATACAAAATATTGCATTATTTAATGAATTACCTGCCAATCAATCAATTCATTTTCAAATAAACTTCGCTAATAGTTTAGCTCAAATATCAGACGAGCAGTTACATACTACCGCTATTGAAGTTGCCCAATCAGCCTTTGAATTAGCTAAACATATAAATCACCAAAGAATGCAATCTTATAGTTTAGGAGTTTTAGGTAGATTAGAACCGAAAAAAGCTGAATATCTTTGGTTACAAGCTCTTAGTATTGCACAATCGATTCAAGATTTAGAACTCGCTTATCAATGGCAAAAAGAATTAGGTATTTTCTATAATAACTATAAGCAATATGAAAAAGCTCTTCATTTTTATGAAGCCACAATTAAAAGCTATCAACGAATTCGAGATGAACTAGGGACAATAAATGCAGATTTGCAATTTTCGCTTCAAGAGACTGTTGAACCTATATATCGAAATTATATGCGATTGTTGTTGAACGGTCAGTTTCCTAATTTAAGGTTAATTCAACAAACAGATGACCAACTTCAACTAACACAACTAGAAAATTTTCTTCAGTGCAGAAAGCTAGATTTAATCTCTTTAGATAAAGTTAAGATATCTAGTAATACTACATTAATTAAAATCATTAACCTTAATGATTTAGTATTAATTATTGTTCAATCTCCTAATCATTCCCTTCATCATTACGTTACTAGTTCAAAGCTGGTTCAATCTCATGTCAACAATCTGTTGTTGAGTCTACAAGACGAGAGATTAGCTGCTATTGAAAAAGACATTATCATTTCCGAATCTCAAGCCCTTTACCAGTTGCTGTTTGCACCTATCAAAAAATATTTGCCTTCATCAGGAACACTGGTATTTAGTTTGGACACTTCTTTTCAGAGTATACCTTTGGTATTGCTGCACGATGGACAGGATTATTTAATCAAGCACTATAGTATGGCAGTAACTCTAGGCTCAAAAATTCGACCTTTAAAAGCTTTGTCTAACCAAGAGCTAAAAGCTTTAATTGCCGGACTTTCTAAAGTTAGCCCAAGCTTCTATGCCCCAAATGCACCCGAAGGTTTGCAAGCCTTGCTAGAGGTGGAACAAGAAGTAGCTGAAATTAATCAAAAAACTAAATCTTCAACTAAGTTGCTGAATGAAAAGTTTACTAGCAAAAGATTACAGCAAGAACTGACAACAGCAAATTTCCCGATTGTTCACCTAACAACCCACGGTCAATTTAGTTCTGATCCTCAACGCACAGTCTTGTTAGCCTGGGACAAGCCTATCGATATTCAACAATTTAATGGTTGGCTAAAAACTCAACAAAATCAAGACCCGATTGAGTTATTGGTTCTCAGTGCTTGTCAAACGGCTAAAGGCAACAAAAGAGCAGCATTAGGGATTGCAGGTGTAGCGGCACAGGCCGGAGCCAGAAGTACAGTTGCGACCTTATGGCAAGTAGATGCTGTCTCCACTGTTCAACTGATGAGGGTTTTTTATCAAAGTTTAAAAAATGGCATTCCGAAAGCCGAAGCACTTAGACTTGCACAGTTAAGTTTGCTGAACGATCCCAAATATAATCACCCCTACTTTTGGTCAGGTTTTATACTAGTGGGCGGCTGGCTTTGAGTTTCTTTTAGCACTCTTAAGTGTTCCTTAGCAGTTTCTAACTCTCTAGCATTGCCACTACTTTGCGCTAATTCAATCGCTTTTTGGTATGCAGTTTCTGCTTCTTGTGGTAGCCATGCTTCCAAGTAGCGATCGCCTAATACTCGATAAAGAGTTGGGTTTTGACTACCGGCTGCTACTCTTTCATTCATAGTTTCGATTGTCTGGTGTAATAGACTCTTTTCCATATACACAGCATCTAGGTCGAGTAAAGCCGCTTCATCTGGTGATAAGCCCAGTTCTTTCACTTTTTTGATTTTTTCTAAAGTGTCCTGTGCGTCACTTTGTGAAAGCATATATACCACTGAGGGTATCGAACTAGTTGTTTGTTGTGGTTTTCTGGCAAGTACAGTAATTTTGTAAACGATGCCATACTGAAACTCTGCTTGGTCTTGTGGATACGGTAAGGTGGTGTTCTTCGTCTCTAACTGCCAATCAAGATTGTAGCCTGTGACATAAACTTTATAGCTGGTTGCTCCTTTTACTGGATACCAAGACAATACAGGTCTTTGGCGAAGTAATACACTGCCATAAGGACTCAGGATGATTGGCTCATTTCCAACTTCGCCAGGGCCTTTAAATTTTGGACAATCTTGTGGAGTTTGGAATGTACATCTTTTCTTGCTTCCTGGAGTTGCTTGCCTACACTTATCAGGTGCATCCGATATCGAACCACTTGCTAGTTGCATTATTCTCCCATTCAAAAAACATAAAACCTCAACTTTACCTCCAATTCTTTTGGGATTAATACGATCTCCTGGGCAAAGTAAACTGCCTTTGGGTAAATAGCGATCTCCCTCGTTGTAAATTCTCGCTATTGAATTAGTACAAGAATCCTTTGCCATTGGTTGAGGTTGACCCATTGCTACGGAACAATTTAGAGTCATCAATACTAATGAAACCATTGAAACTCTAGCCTTGACAAATTTTTGGGTGAGTAATCCCAGGAACATTAATTTTCTCGTTTAGCTACCTTCAACTGTTAGCTTACATGAACTCAAGAACAACTTTTATGTTTAAGGAGAAGACTTCGGTATGACTTTTCCTAAAGTACGATCTAAAAATTGTTGTCGCCATTGCTGAACCTCTGGCAAACTCGACTGAGCTAATAAACACGCCTCCCATGAAAGTCGTGCATCTTGAGCCGCATTATTTTTTTCTTGCACTTGTGCTAGTAAGCAATAAGTATCTGTTCTTGGGTATAATTGTCTTGAGTTTTCTAAATATTTTTTAGCTTGAACATAATTCTTTTGCTCTAATTCCGCCCAACCCCAAGTTTTATATAAAGCTGCTTGCAATTCAGTTTCTTGAGTTTTCTTTAATCCCTGTACAACTAAAGCAATCGCTTTATCATATTTCCCTTCTATAACTTGTAATCTTGCTAAATTACTAATTGCATATATCGCTTCTTCACTGCTTTCTATTGCTAACTGATATTGCTCAATAGCCAATTTATATTCACCGTTATTATCATAAAAACTTCCTAATCCATAGTGTCCTGTCCATGAATTAGGTTTCAGCTTAAATAATACTTGATAGTTCTTCTCTACACAATCAATATCATGTAGTTGCTGACATAATAATGCTAAGTTATTATAAGCTACATCATTTTTTGGATTATATTTAATCGCTAATTCATAATACTTTCTAGAGTCAGTTAAAGGAATATTTCTTCTATCTGCTTGTTCTAAATAATATTGCGAGATTGCTTGCCTTGTATTAGGTTTCAGTTTTACTGCTAATTGAAATTGATTCTCAGCTTCCGATAACCTGTTTTCTTTTTGAGCTTTCTTTCCTTGCTCTAAGTAATGATTTGCTACTAACGGTAATGATAGATAGCTTATACCCAACAAGCTTAATATAAATAAAATACTGGCACTAAGTTTAAATATTGGTGTTTTGACAATTCGATAGATTTTGGATTGGATCTCCAAATTATCTAATCTTTGCAATATAAATTTAGCTGCTGCCGGACGCTTCCCTGGGGCTGGAGCCATCATATCATCCAACAAGTCAGCTAAAGGTTTCTCAATTTGTGGGGCTTTATTTCTCCAGATCAACCTTGTTGTTTCTTGATCTGTTGGCAAGTTAGTTAATCCTATCCCTGTTACTAAGTATGCAAAAGTCCTTCCCAAGGCATAGAAATCTGATTGTGGCACTGCCTGACCGTTTATCTGCTCCAAAGGTGTGTATCCAGCACTGTAAAGTACGGTAATTTCATAATTTCCACCCAATCCTATATCGTTTCCACCCACTCCACTGACTTTCGCTAAATAAGTATTTGTTACTTCTCTTACTCCGCCAAAGTCAACTAGAACCAACTGTCCATTCGGTTGCAAAATTATGTTAGAAGGTTTAATATCTCGATGAAAATATCCTGTTCTATGCACTTCATCAATAATTTCTACTAGCTGCTTCAACCAACCTATTGCTAGTTCTTGAGAGATTTTCCCGTTTTCTTCTACCCATTCCTCTAAATTCTGCCCTTCAATGAACTGCATTACTAAACAATGCAGTTCAAGAGTGCTATTATTGGGGGTCACACTAATTACATCATCTACCACTCTAGGAATCCCTGGATGAGCAAATAATTGCAGGGTCAGCGTTTCTCGCTCCAGCAACTCAACTGCTTTAGGATCTGAAGACTTTAAAACTTTCATTACCTTGCGCTTACCATTCTCTTCCGCCTCAAAAATTTCCGTATTATGGCGAGAGTCTAAAGAGCACAATGGTTTCATTAGACGAAATCGTTCATCTATTAGTAATTCTGTTCCACAATTTAAACACTTTTGAACATCGTCTGGATTTTGGCGATGTTTACAACTAGGATTGATACAGTAAGCCACACATTTAACTTTCTTTTATTTTTGTATTATACTGATTAAATTATTGAAAATTTCCCTTGC
Organism: Aulosira sp. FACHB-615; assembly: GCF_014698045.1. Classification (GTDB taxonomy): domain Bacteria; phylum Cyanobacteriota; class Cyanobacteriia; order Cyanobacteriales; family Nostocaceae; genus Nostoc_B. The sequence continues at coordinate 29,500 of NZ_JACJSE010000044.1, read as the reverse complement.
TTCTGATGGCAATATGTATAAATATATTTCTTAATTACAGGCTGTATATATAACATTAACTCCTCTTGATTATTTAGTATTTGTTCAACTAAAAAGCGTTCAATCAAAGCATTGATAGCATCAATAAAATCAGATGTACTTACTCTTATTCCCTTTGTTTTTAACAAACTTAACAATTCGGTATTTGAAATTAAATCAATCTGTTTATTTTCCATTTCTTCAACTAACGAAATTACAATTTCTTTTTCTAAAATTGTTAGTCTCCCTATACCTTTAAAGTAATCGTCTAAGTTCTCTTTTATAATATCATCTAATAAAACTGTATTCAAAGCAAGAAAATCTTCTACACTATTATTAAAAAATAGTTTTATTTTACTTGCAACAATATTTAAAACTAAAGGGTTTCCATGATATATTTGTACTAATTCTCCCCATTTATGTTCATCTTTTAATCCTTTATCGCGCAAAATTTCAAATGCGTCTCTACGCAATCCTTCAATTTTCAGCACAACAGCAGATTGCCCCTTATTTTGTAAACGTGTAATATCAACAAATGGTTTTCTGCTAATTAATACTAAAGAACTTTGATGTTGTGCTTCTACAATTCTTCTAAAGAATGTTCCATACTCTATATATTCATCTCCATAAGGATTAGGACTTTTATTTCTATCTCCTTGTAGTAAAGCCTCTGCTGAATCTAAAATTATTAAATAAGGTTTTAATCTTAATCGCTCAATTAATAGCGTTATTTTGTCTTCACTACTTTTAGGGATATCAAAATTTTGATTTTCTAGTTCCGATATTAATTTAAGAAATTCAGTAACTAAACTAGACAAAGAGGGGCTGTAGCCAATAGATTTCCAAATAAAACCATTGAAATAACAATCTTGAATATCCAAAGCTTGAAGTAACTTAACTACTAATGCGCTCTTGCCAATTCCTGCTTCTCCTATAACTGCCACGCATTTTTCCCGAATGACTAACTCTTGCAGCATTGCTAATTCTGGACTTCTACCATAAAATTTAGCGACTTCCGGGGGATTACCTCCTAAAATATCTAAAAATTTAAAATCAGACTTAGTATTACTAAGCTTGTTATGGTTTTGTTGTTCTACAATCGCCTTAAGCTTCTTTTTTGTAACTTTTTCCCCATTTCCTAAAATTCCTGTCAATAATACCCACAAGCTTGGAGCTACACGACGCTGTAATATCTCAAATCCATAGGGGCTATTATCTGCTATCTCTTTGTACTCTAGGTCTAACCAAGCTGCCTTAATAACAATTTTTTCCGGTTCTTCTAGCCATCTTCCTTGCTTTGCATACACCAATTCATTTATAAATCTAATCGCTTCTTTAACTTCCATAACTTATCTCTATGTATTTGATTTCAAATAAAAGTTTGAACTTTTATTTAATAAACCTTAATTATTCTCCATTTGGAGACTGGTAGTATCTATTTTTCCTGGAATAAGACTTTCTTTACTTGGAATATCTTTGGAATATCTTATGTAGCATATAATACTCTGCGAATTGCCAATTCTTTCTTTTGATAAGCTTACTTAGCCAATATATGTAAAAATAATTGCTCATGTTAATTGTTTATTAATAAGTGTAACTTTTTGCAGCAACAACCTGTTTGATTAATCGTATTTGCCTGTAGATTTTTCTAGCCAGAATTGTTAATGTATCTCTATACTGCCAAGTTTAAGCCTAAAAGTTTGAACTTGAATAGGTGTATATGATACTATTCTTGATTAGTAGGATATCAAGCAATCAGCTATATGTAATCAAACCTAAGCACACAAGCAAAATCTGGAGGTGAGATAAAAATTAAAAAACAAAATGTAATAATTAGCTGTGCTTGATCAAAAAATCAAAAATATTCCTAGAGCGAAGAAATACTATTTTGTCGAGTTCTTTGACAGCCTCAAGAGTTTTTGCGTCAAGGGGTTTATGTATGAAAAATTCCAATAGATTTCTTGCTGAAGAGAGTTATAGCGATTTAATCAAAAGTAACTAACTGCCTTACTTAGGATGCCTTGAGAAAAGCTTTCAACGAATAGGGCAAACTTTACAAAAATTCATCAAACCGGAGGTAACGGGAGTAAACAATCAAAATCTTGCTAGATGCGAAAATACGCGAAGTTTTGTAAGATCGAGCTTGTCGATGCGTCTAACCAGAAGTGGAGGAAAACAAGGCACATATAAAAATGTAGGCAAAACGTACTAAGGAGTATCGCTTTGCCTGAAGTTGAACAACAAAATATTCTATTTTTAGAGCGGGGTTGATCAGGATATGACGTAGAAAGTGGGGAATAGTTTGGTCGCTGTTATCCACTAACTTGTCAAAAGATGCCCACGCTGCTTTACTTATGCCATTATAGAACAAAGGTATACGTGAAGCTAGTTTCTGCTGAACGTTTTTGGCATTTTGGCAAAAAATTTATATTTCTTTTAAGTAAATTTTTGTAAAGAGCAGCGTAGTCAAGATCAATCTAGAGTTCAGAAACCAGAGCCAGATTTGCTCATGGGTCTATTTTCATTGCAAGACTATCACTTCTTGAAATTTAGGACATAGACACACGAAGTGCGATCGCACATATAGTAGCGATCAAAGTTTTAGTAATTCTGGCTGACTGAGTTTTAATTCTGGATAACCCCCCTCTGAACCTTGTAAATGAAACAGTGAGGGGAATCTATCATGAAAAATTGCGATCGCCCAATACAAGAGGGGATCAGGGTGAGACTGTCAGGAGTGGTAACTGTACCATACGCAGACAGCCAGAATGGGCAATGGAAAGAAATACTGATAAGTTCGTTTTTAGAAACGCGGTTTAAAAATGTTTTAGCCAGAACCACAGTATTACAAAGAGTGGATTGGTTCTGGCATCAAGAAAATAGTATGCACCTGTGCAAGGAAGCAGTTGCGCTGGCTGCCGAGAACACAAATGACTATCGGCAGATATTGATTAAACAGAATCATCTAGCCAGTACCCTGCCAGATTTAGATCCTGTTGCAGAAGTGTTGCTATTAGTTGCACCCTGGCAAGATTTTGTGTTTGGCACAGTCATAGAAACTGGGGAAATGTTCAGTACCCACATCTTGTTTACTCAACAGAAGCAGTACAACAGGGGTGCTACTGTGCAAGAGTGCTGGAGGCAGAACTCACAAACAAATTTCTCCATAGCCAAGCCCAACTCCAATGCCGTCAAGCCAAGTTCACTCTCTCTTGCTGGGATTGGGGGCTACATTTAATGAGCCAATCCCCAATTGAATATCCCAACAATCTCACCGCAGCGGAGTATCATGAACTGACGGTGGGAAGTGCCATTCATCCGGCACTAATTGAGCGCAACTTCTTCCATATTGAGGGAGAAACAGTTTACGATTATCTATTCATCTCCCCTACACTCCCCAGAAAAAACGCTGGGCGAGTGACGGATGGGCTGTTGAAGTTATATCTGCATTTAATGGCAGGGGGAATGTGGATTGCTTCACTTGACCCGTACAACGACTGGAAACCAATGGAGTGGGGGCGCATCAAGCCGACAAACCCTCGCATTGATTGGCTTAAAGGTAAGTCGGTTAAGTATGAGTCGCCCCCAAAAGTCCCCAACCGTGTCACTTATTTTGATATTGCCGATTGTATTTGGAAGCGGGTAGCGCGGCGGTACAACATTAAACGCTATGATTCACCGTTAGCCCGACGCTTACAAGATAGGTACAACTTGCTCCGGTTCTGGGAATGGGTAATCTCTCATCCAGAAATCCCGATTATTCTCTGCGAGGGCGAGAAGAAGGCGGCCTGTTTGCTAAGTTTGGGGTTTGTGGCGATCGCACTGCCAGGGATTTGGAACGGACGAGTAGGTAAAAAGGATTTCGATGAAAGGCTGCATCCGGATCTACTACCACTGGCACAACCTGGGCGGAAATTCCAGATCCTGTTTGACTACGAGACGAAACTGAAAACTCGTTGGTCGGTCTACCAAGCAACTGTAAGGACTGGTAAAGCGATTGAGGCTGTTGGCTGTGTTTGCGAAGTTGCACTACTGTCAGGGCCGGAGAAAGGCGTTGATGATTTTGTGGTTGCTAGAGGTGAGGATGCTAACGCACTACTGACGGCAATTATAGATGATGCTCACTCATTGAAGGATTACCAGCAATCGTTCCTCATCAAGCACCGGGGACTGAGAAAGTATAGACCAGATGCGCTGATCAATACAAAATATTTGACCCAAGCAGTTGCAGTTCAGGATAAAGCCGCAACTAACCCACCAGCGCATACAGTATGTGTCTCACGAACAGAACAACAACCGGAAGCAATGGATTTTCCAAAGCCCTCACCACCAGAGGAAATCCCCCCAGGTCATCGCGGAAAAATTCGCTACAAACTCAAAAAATTGAGACAGAATAAACAACCCAAAAGTATTGTCTTCCCACTCACTGGGTTAGTGGTACTGATTTCTGATATGGGAACAGGTAAAACCGAGTTAATGCGTTGGTGGCGAGATGCTCACCCAGATCAACGATTTCTCAACAACGGGCATCGGGTGAATCTGCTGAAAAACTTGGCAGAGCGTTTGAAAACCTTGATGTATTCTGACCTTGGTTATGCTGGCATGGCTACTGCACAGGCATTGAGCATCACCATCGACAGTTTATATAAGTTAAACACCCAAGCCCTAGCTTATGGCTGCATTTTCATTGACGAAACTTGCCAATACCTGACACACCTACTGCATAGTAATACTTGTAAGGAACACCGCGCCCTGATATTGTCCGTATTAGAACATATTGTTTACAATGCGCCTTTAGTTGTCATCGCTGACGCTCACATGGACGACATCACCATCGACTTTTTCCTGTCCATGCGACCCGTTGGGGAGCAACCATACATTATCAAAAATGAATGGAAGAATGGAGAGCGCACCATCTATTGGTATGAGGGGATGGATTCTTCCGCGTTGGTGGCGCAAATCTCGGCGGCAATCATGATGAGTCAAAAACTCATGGTGGTGTCTGACTCAAAGCGGTTCATCAAAAAACTGGAACGGATGTTCACTGTACGTATTGAACCATCATCTGCGCCTTCTCACCCACACACGAACCAAACTACACCATTGAGAATTTGGTCGATTCATTCAGATAATAGTGGTTCTGAAGAAAACGTAGCATTTATCAAAGACATTACCAACGCTGTCAAGAATATAGATGTACTTCTAACTTCGCCTAGTCTGGGTACTGGTGTTGACATCTCACAATATCATTTTGATTTAGTATTCGGTGTGTTTCATGCCGTGAGCCAAACTGCCACCGAATGCGCTCAACAGCTGTGGCGTTATCGTCCCAAAGTGCCAATTCATGTGTGGGTAGCTCCTATTCCACCCTTCGGTTACAAAGAAACCAATCCTACCAAAATCAAAGAAAGGATACTTCAAACTAATGAAATCACTGCTTTCTTAATCAAAATCGACCGTGAAACAGGCAAGCGGGGGGTTGAGAAAGATTGGGCATTAGACGCTTACTGTCAAATTCAAGCTTCTCGTCACCAATCAATTAACAATCTTCGGGCTGATCTGAGATCGCTGTTGTCCGATATGGGCAATACTATTGTCCCAACCGGAGATCATCTTGATGTTGAGGCTTGGGAATCCTTAAAATATGCGGCTGACGCTCTAGATGCTGCTCATCATCAGTCTGTCGCCAAAGCCAATACCATATCAAGAAGTGAGTACCGCGCACGGCAAAGTAAGGATTATCTTTCGCCTGAAGAGATGAATGAGTGTGAGAAGTTTCGGATTTGGGACTCTTACGGTATGGAAGTCACCGAATCTCTGGTGGAAAAAGATAACGGCGGTAAATTAATTAGTGCGATCGCATCTTTAGAGGCCATCTTATCTTCATCCCAAGAGACAATCGTTGATTCTCGGACTAACCAACAATACCCCGCACCCCCAGAATTTGTCAGTGCCAAAGATTTATCCGAGCGAAATAAATTACCTTTCTGTACAGATTGGGGGAATTACTCTGCCAAGTGGCTGGCCAGATTCAACTTAGGATTGCACGACATTCTCAAAAGGTTAGTAGCTGGTGAAGAAATTACTGCCGCCGACGAACAACTATTACTTATGACCCACATCGCAAAAGAATGCGCTGCTCACATCAAAGCAATTTTGGGTTTTACTGTCCCGCCTGATTGTCAACCGATTTGGCTGTTGGCTACTTTAGTCGCGCAGTTAGGGCTAAGTTTAGATTTTCGTAAACAAGGAAAACGTGGACAACAAGTAAAATTGTTCTTTCTGTCTAAATCAGAACTAAATTTTGCATTACAAGTTATCGCTCACCGTCAGAAACAACGGGCTGATTACATCCAAACCCAGCCCTTGCAAGGGTTAGACCTGAGTTCACCCTCCGTATCCACCCCCCTGACAATTGGTATAGGAAACTCCCTTGTTGAGGGGGTAGATACTACAGCTTCTAAAGAAGTAGGGGGGCTTCGGTGCAGGGGGGCAGAAGGGCAAGAATCTTTCACCCCTGCGCCCCATCACCCCTGCGCCCCTGCCTCTGAATGCGATCGCACCGCCCTACTTCATTGTGTAGAAATGCTTCGCTCTGGTATTGCTCTAGGATTTGATGCTATCAAAGGAATTCTCAAGCGGTGGACGACTGATTGGCGATGGGAAGTGGTGCTGGAATTGGATGAGATCGCACCGGATGAATTGCAGGCTCTAGCTCTTGCATTTCCACAGTTTTATGACTGGCTTTCTGAGGCGGTGCTGCCAGTGGAGGGGGGCTGAATTATTATCAAAGCTGACGGCTTACTATTACAATTTATTACCTTTTTTCTCAGCAATATTACGTTGACTGTACTGTTTCCCCTTGCAAATTTATTTTTTGAATAAAATGAGGTTAATGCCTTTGCTGATCCGATTTTTTGACCACTTCGACTTTCCCAGTTTTCTCGAAGTCGTTTTCTTCAACCGGGGCAAGCAGTGATAACGATGATACCGCTCCTAATATTTGTTCTTCTTTTACCTCCAAATACTTGTAAAGCTCATCCAAGGTGCGATGTCCAGAAATTTCCTGAATTACTCTTAAGGGAATTCCGGCATTACTCATGGTTGTGAGTGCTGTGCGACGAAAACTATGTGAGCTTACGCCCTCAATTCCTGTTCGTTGACAAGCTACTCTCACTATCCACAGTGCCGAATCTCGGTGCAGGTGGCTACCCGCTCTGGAGTGGTCTGGATTTCCCGGAAATAGCCACAGTGAATCATCTCGCGGTTGATATGCTTGTAGCCTGATTCGCAACTCTTGAATTACAGGTATGGCGCGGGTAGCCAGTTTATTTTTTGTATTCCCTTTGCGAAAAGTGATTTTATTTCTGACTTTTCCTCTGGAGTCATACACATCGCGCTTGAGCAGGGTCACTGCTTCCGAAGCTCGACAAGCGGTGTAAAGCATCACGGCAAATAACGCTTTGTCTCGTAGTGAGTCTACTCCCTGCGAGAACAGAAGTTGAATTTCTTCTGGTGTGAGGATTTTGGCTCTGCCGTGCCGATCAATCTTCAACTTGCCTCTTTAATTACCACCCCCGTTGTTTTCTGATTATCCCAGTCTAGGGGGACAAGAGCGATCCTCTGTGCGAAGGTTATAGCGTGCAGTGAGAGCAGGGTTAGAAAGACCAGCTAAACGCTGTACAGTTACAACATCCACACCAGCATTTAACAAATCCCAAATGAACGTATGCCGGAGATCGTGAGGCGAGAATGGTTTGATACCAGCTTGTTCACCCCGCTTGTGTAAAATGAATAACACTGCCTGGGGTGTGAGCCGTTTGTGAACTACACGCCCAGACTTGTTAACTTGACATAGCAGGGGGCCGGGTGTGCGAGTTCGGATTTCAATCCAATCATTAACGATAGCGATCGCGCTTGGAGATAAATAAACAATCCGATCAACTCTTGGGTGACTGGAGTGGAGTTTGATGTCTCCAGAATGTGCCAAATCTTTTAGCTCCAGACCAACCACTTCACTCCGTCGCAGACCAGCACCGCGAAGGAAAGCGATGAGTGCAGCGTCTCTAAAACCTGCTGGGGTGAGATCGCTAAAGCAAGTCTGCATTAAAGCATCAAGCTCATCTTGACTAAGCACCCTTCCGCTTAATTCTTTTGGCACTTTGACACTCTGGATGTCAACAGCACGGGCATAATCAATCGGGGTAATCAGCCCGGAGTTTAGAGATGACTTCAAAACGCCCCTTAAGGCGCATAGTATTCGGTTAACGGTTGCTGGGGAGTACTTTTGGATGAGTGCGGTGCGGAGAGCTAGGGTGTGTTTGTAGCGTAATTCTGACCAATTCAAAGTCAGATGGTCAGCTTGATGATCTGTGAGCAATTGAGCAATCAGGTTGAGCGAGTGCTTCATTGTCGGTTTCGATCCCGGACTGAGCGTCGAGAGATAAACAATTGCCGGGTTTTGGGTCAAAGGTGGCGTACTCGTCAAAACCAATGAAGTAAAAGAGTTGGTAGACATTGCGGATCTAAATCTTCTAGAAAATTATATTCCGCACAGTTATATTTTGATAAGTAATCCACAGTTATAACAGTTATATAAGCAGGGATAGCCACCAAAACCCGCATTTCTCACAAGCTTCAGGCGTTTGATGGGGCAGAGGGAGAGTGGGGGTAGACAAGGTTGTTGAAACATCGTGTCCCCCTGTCCCCCTGCCCCCCTCTTTGAAAGGTGTGGTGAGAAATCCGGGCAAAAAAGCTTTTAGTTCTAGGTAGAGAAATTTTATTTAAAAACCAAATGGATTAGGTTTATCAGTAAGGGTGGGGCGATCGCTTTCTAGTGGCATGATAAAATTTAATATTCTAGTTAGAGTATGAAAACCATGTTCTAATTAGAATATGAATAATCAAAATCCCCCAATTAATTTAATCTCAAAGCTAGTCGCCCAAAGGCGCACTAACCAAAAACAAGCGGGAGCAAGCAGTGAGAAGTTGACAAAAAAACAAATCCAATGGAACAAGCTCAAATCTGAGCCAATTTATTTACTGAGATTAACAGTGAGAGTAGGTGTACAGACATTGCGTTTGTCAGGATTGCACTTAGGCATTAACGCTGAAGTCATGCAGATGTTAGAAGATCAAGCTAAGGGTGGGTATCGCGCTAACACTTCGCAAAGATTAAAAGATGCCGCTCACAAACTTCAGGCACGGCAGAAGATGATTTATAACCGTTATACAGTGTTGAACGAACCCTTTCGCCTCGTTCACGAAGCCGCGTTACCAGATGCCCTCGAAGCAATCGATCTAATGCAGCAAGAAGCACATCAATTGCGACAAGAAATAGTAGCTGCTCATGAAGATGAGTTTACAGCCTTCTTATCTTGGGCGCATCAGATACTAACAAAAACTCATTTAGAGCCAAAAGAGATCGAAGCGGCACTAACTTACTATGCTGATGCTTATCCCACTCAAGAAGATGTAGAACAGTGCTTACAGGTGGTGGTGGAAGGGCCAATCAAGATTCCTTCCTTAATTGAGGATGCCCAGGCACAAGTTACACAAGCCCAGCAGCTCCTAGCAGAACAAGCATTAAAAATAGAACAGTCGAAACTAGCACTTATACGTCGTTCACAAGAAACCCTCGAACAAACTCTACTTTCTACCCTTTACGATGCCCAGACCAGAAGCCGAGATGAAGCTTATGGAAAATTAGCAGAACTTTTGTCAAGTATGACTTGCAGTAGTGAAGATGTTACTCTTCGCACAATCCAAAAGTGGCAGACCTTGCAGCAACGCTTGGAAACATTGACGCAGTACGATCAGAGTCTTGAGCCAATAGTACAAAAAACGGCACAAATTCAACACTTATTTCAAAACGACAAACAGAACTTACAAGAGATTCAAGTTCTGATGGACGACTTCAGAACGATGCTCAAAGAGCGGGTAAAGCTTGAATCAAGTAGTGCTGGCATTGCTCAACTGACAAAAGCTTTAGCCTTTGATGCTGATTATACTGAACTGCTAAAACAACTAGAAACTTTGGCTGTTTCTCCGTCGCCAGAAGAGTTTCACAAGCTCAAAGGCAAGCTGGCGGCTATGGATGCTTTGTTACGCATTCGCTCTAAATCATTGAAACAGAAGTGGGTTGAAGCAGAAAACGCTGTCCGCAAACAAATAGGTCTTGAGGAAAGGCCAACCGAAAATTTGAAAGAAGATATTAATAATTTTTCGGAAAAGGATGAAGACAGTGAAGAAAAAGAGTTAACAAATAGCTTTACAAACAGAAAAACAACGACTCCTTATGATTTAGATGCTGGATTTTAATCAAAAATAAATTTCATATTCTAGTTGGAATACGAAAATGACAAAAACTTCCCCTGTAAAAACCGATAAAACTGCTTCAGCTGAAGAACGGCTTGGGCAACTGCGTCAGGAATTGAACAAAATCTTTTTAGAACGGAACACCGTGATCGATGGTGTATTGGCAGTACTTTTGACCAATGGCAATGCAGTGTTATTTGGGCCGCCAGGGTGTGCCAAATCTTGGATGCTTCAAGAATTGTGCAGTGCTATTGAAGGAGCTAACTTTTTTGATCGCTTACTGCAACGCGCTCAACCACCGGAGGAACTGTTGGGGCAGCCGTCTCTAGTTGCCTTGCAGCAGCAGGACTCACTCATCCGTAACACCAAAAACCGCCTGCCAGAAGCCCATATTGCTTTTTTAGATGAAATATTCCGTTGTAATGCAACCACATTGAATGCTCTTCTGCGACTGATCAACGAGCGGGTTTTCGAGAATCCAGATCCGCAACCAGTACCACTGCTATTTCTATGTGGAGCAGCCAACGATGTACCCGAAGACGAAGAACTCCGGGCATTCGTTGACCGTTTCGTGTATCGTCCTTGGGTTTCTTACGTGAGAAAAACCGCTTCCCGTCGGGAACTCATCAATCGTGCCAGAAACAATGTCAAACTTGCTGTTTCTACTCGGCTGACTTTAGAGGAAATTAGCCACTTACAAGCACAAGTGCAAACAGTACTTTTTCCTGACTCTATTGTAGAATCCCTACTTCAGTGTCAGTCTGCACTCTTACGAGAAGGTTTCGATATCAGCGATCGCAAACTTCAGCATTTGGTGAAGCTTTTGCAAGCACACGCCTACGTTCAGGGCGATGCTGAAGTATATATAGAGTCGTTCCACGAGTTATTACCCGACTGTGTATGGAAAAAAGAACCTCTTGAACGGCAAAAAATAGCACAGATTTTGAATCAGGTAATTCCTGATGTCAATCAACAGGCAGTAAATTGGTATGACGCAGCAAAAGAAGAAGTCAAAAAAGTACAACTTGCTGCTAAAGAATACGATCTCCGTCCTCGTAACGACACGGAGAAAAAACTCATTGACACCGCCCATAATGCTGCAAAGCATTTAGAGGATGTCTCTCGTCAAATTGAGAAATTATTGTCCCAGAATCAAGGTAAAAATGTCCGTAGGGCAAAGCGAATACTGACGGACATCAGGGAAGATTTGATGTTAGAGGTCGCCAAGTACAAAGAGAAAGTTTACTCGTAATTGGAGGCAGGGGGCAGGAGGCAGGAGGCAGGAGGGAAGAAATTAATCTTTTATTTTTTGGATACTAGAAACCAGCATTCCCTGAACTCTATCAACGTGATGTAAGACAGGTTCAAATAATTCAGGACTAGCTAATTTCACTTCTTTTGCAATAATCAATTGTGTATCCAATTCTCTTAAAGAGCCTAACGCAATGTGCAAAAATTGGATGTATTCATTCTTGGTTCTGCGTCCATATCCTTCAGCTATATTGCTGGGTACAGAAACCGAAGAACGTCTTATTTGACTAGTTAATCCATAAAGCTCTGTTTTGGGAAACTGCTCTGTTAGTTTATAGCAATTTATAGCTAATGTGATACCTTGTTTCCAAATGAATTGTTCTCTGTAACTCATGTGTTTGAAGTAGGAAGTTTGGAGTATTTTGATGGTAACACTGTTTTTTCTTCCCTCCTGCCTCCTGCCTCTCCTTATGATTCCTGAAGAGTTTCCACCGTTTGTTTATGAAGTCAGCAGTCTCTCCCGGCTTTTCTGGAGGGAGTTTGCGATTACTTTTCATACTGATGAATTGTTTTCTCAGGGTGAGCGACTGCCAGGGTTTGCCAGTTTTACAGTTGAAATATTTCATCGGCTGTACTACGAACCTGCACCGGAAAAACTAGATCCATCACCTCCAGAGAGTGCTTGGGCAGAAAAACTGCATAATGAATTCTCAGAAATAATCGGATTTGAGAATCTGGTACGGCAGTGCCAGGGCAATCAACTGGCCGCCGGAGTAGCGACAATGGAATTCTGCAAAACAGTGTTAGACCGATTGCCTCAACCGGGGTATAAGTTACAAGATCCACAGAAATTAAGGGACTTCATTAAGCAACTTAAAAATTCCTCCCAATCTCCAGCAAAAATTCTCAAGCAGATGTCTACTTTGAACAAACAGGAGAAAAAAGCACTGGGGGAACTAATTCGCTCAGTTGAGGATGATACAGATGAAATGCTGGCAACACTTCGGTTGTTGGGTCAGTCAGCAGTGCAAGATGCCGAGTATTATGCTCAAGGCTTGGACTCTTCAGAAATCAGGCAAACGATAAGAGTGGCTGTAGCAGAAACTGAGGAGAAATTATCAGAACTCACCCAATGGTTGGAAATGATTGGTTTAAACTGGGGCATAGAAGAAGGAACAGAACAAACGGTTTCCTCTGTTGAAAAGATGGAGCTTGCTAGTAGAATTGCGACCAATGAAAAACTCAAGCTGATTGCAAAGCTGTCAGGTTCCTTGAAGGATATTGCAGATAAAAAGCGCCGTACCAAAACGGAAGATGCTTTTGGCGAACTCAGCAGTATTGAACTGGGAAATAATTTAGCTCGACTCCTGCCTTTGGAACTTCAGAAACTCACACAACCGGAACTCTTTCCTTTATTTGCCAAAGGGTACTATGAACATTCTCTACTTCAGTACAAGATTGTAGGCAAGGAGAAAAAGTCAAAAGGGCCATTAATTGTGTGCCTGGATTCTTCTGGCTCAATGGCGGGACACCCTGATACTTGGGCCAAAGCAGTAACAGCAGTTCTGTTGCAAATTGCTCACAAGGATAACCGCCACTTCCGTGTCATCCATTTTGATACCAGGGTTCGCCGGACAGATGATTTTCCACCAAAACATCATGATTACCGGAAATTCCTAGACTCGATGCTGAGTTTTTACAGTGGTGGGGGTACAAATTGGGAACCAGCCCTATTTGAAGCTATTAAATACATAGACAATGATCAGAGCTTGCACAAAGCCGATATTGTTCTGATTACAGATGCCTTGTGTGATATGAGTCAAGACGTTGTAGAAAAACTTAAATCTAACAAACAACACCTACAAACAAATATTTTCTCCATTCTAATTGGAAACCATAGTGAAAAAAATCTGACAAAATTCAGCGATCGCATTTGGGTAATTAAAGATTTAAGTTTTGAAGCTTCTAATCAAATAGAAGAATTATTTCTAATTTGAGCCGCCCGCTCTTCCCGGATTTCTCACCACACTTTTCAAAGCCTGTGCAGGGGAGCAGGGGGGCAGGGGGACACGATGTTTCAACAACCTTGTCTACCCCCACTCCCCCACTCCCCCTCTGACATCAGGATCGCCTTTGACGATTACTTAGGCTTCTCGAATGGGAGCAAGTAACTCATCGCTGTGATATTAATCGTATTTTATATCGGACAAAAGATAATGGTATCTTATTTTGTGTTGTAGTCTTGTATTACAATGTAACTTAAAGCATAATTATGAGCGAACAGCTTAGTTAATGGTTTCAAGCGTGGCACAACTAACCATTCAAATACCGGATGAACTAGCTCAACGTTTAGAACCGTTGCAAAGTCGCTTGCCTGAATTGCTTTGGCGATTGTTGGATACTGAGCCAGGGGAAACAACACAACAACCATCTGTTAGAGCAGAAACGATAAATATCCCAGAAGTTTATCAAGAAGTACTAGATTTTTTGCTGAAGCGTCCAACACCAGAAGAAATTATTGCTTTTAAAGTATCGGAGCAAGCAGAAAAACGGTTGCAAGCATTACTAGAAAAAAACCGCTCTGGTTCACTTAATTCAATAGAAATAGCAGAATTAGACGTTTACGAACAATTAGAACATCTGATGATTTTACTTAAGGCGCGAGCGACAGCAAATTAATTAAATAAAATGTCTTCTAATTCAATTTCTACAGAACTGAGAAAGCTGGTCATAAATAGAGCTTCAGGACGTTGTGAATATTGTTTAATTCATTCGAGCTATTCGATTTATACTCATGAAGTAGATCATATTATCGCTATTAAACATGGTGGTGAAACTAGTAGCGAGAACTTAGCACTTTCATGCCTATCGTGTAATCGACATAAGGGTTCTGATTTTGCGACTATCGATGCAGAAACAGGAGAAATTGTTCCATTGTTTAACCCGCGTCGCCAAAAATGGGATGAACATTTCTATTTTGAAGGTGCAAGAATTGAGGGAAAAACTCAGATTGGAAAAGCGAGTACTAGGTTGCTTCAGTTTAATATTCCTAATCGATTACTTCAACGACAAGTGTTAATGAGCCAACAAAAATATCCGTAAACAAAATTTTAAGTAATATTATTAGTAAAATAATTTAATTTAAATTACTGAGGATATAAGAATGAATTATAGTAGAGATTCTTTACCACCAATCAACCTCATCCCTCTTAAAGATAAAACTGATAATAGAGAAGAACGAGTAAGAAAAAATAGGCTGATAAAAATAGCTACACCAACCGATATTCGCTTTGTAAAAGTACTGGAATTTTTACGGAGCAACAATCTATCCGTGAATAGTCGCAAGTTGTACGAACGGGAACTGAAGCGGTTTTTGGGATGGACGCAGTTGTCTTATCATGAGCTACGCCCACGTCACTTAGCATTATATAAAGAATATCTGCGAGACGAAGTACAGACTGATACAGGTAAACCGCTTTCAAAAAGTAGTATCAATGCCGGGATTTCAGCACTCAAAAGCTTTTTCAAATGGATGTGTTGCACATATCCTGACATCATGGCGGCAAATCCAACGCTAGGAGTGAAACTAGAAAAAATTCCCCTACCACCAGCCCAAAGTTTAACAGCAGAACAGATGGAGAGGGTATGGTCAGCGTTAGAATTACTGGGAGAAACAAAGCAACGGGACACCGCGCTTGTCCACATTCTGAGCCACGGACTCCGCGCTGGGGAAATTGTCGAGTTAAATGTTGGGTCATTCGATGGCAAGCTACTGTTCTTACCCGATACCAAAACCAATGAACCGCGCCTAGTGCCATTGCGAAAGGAAAGCCGAGAAGTATTAACTGAGTATTTGCTTTCGCGTGAAGAACTTGGAGAAGAATTAAACAGCCTCACCCCACTGATGATTTCGCACCATGCGTCATATAAAGGTGAACGCTTGAGTTATCACGGAATTTACTTTGCGGTGGAGAAAATAGGTGAGCTTGCAGGCATTGAAGAACTACACCCGCATTCGTTTCGACACACTTACGCTACTGACTTGTTAATGTTGGGCATAGATCCAAGCCATGCAAGGAAGTTGACAGGACATACTAGTGAGAAGGCATTTAGACGGTACACACTTCGCTCGGAACAAGAAGCGGCAATAGCGGCTTACTATCGAGCGATAGGTGAGGAGCCAGAAAAGGAGTCCTAAGCAAAAATGAAATAGAAACTAACTGGAGATTTTGAGGAAATCAAAATTTTAAATTATGAGTCGCCCACGAATTATTCAACCAGGACAAAGTTATACATTTAGTAAGTATTTTGAATTACCATTCTCTCCAGAAGACATACTGATTGAACTAGGTTGTACTTATGAGCGTGAACGCTTACAATTACCCAGAACAGAATCTTTAAGTAAAGAAACCCAGCAATTGCAGCAGCTAATTGAACGCAATCTTCGGCGAGTCAAGTTACTAAGTGAAGATGCACGTAAACAAGCAATTATTGCACCAATACTGCTGGAAGTATGTGAAATAGCGCAAACCCAGTTGAATATTGAGTATGCAATCAATGTTAGTGATCAACTCAAAGGCAACCTAGATTATTACATTGATAAAGGTAAAGGCTTGTTAGTGATAGAGGCAAAACAAGCTGATTTAAGCAGAGGATTTACACAATTAGCAGTAGAATTGATAGCTTTGTCTGAGTGGATAAATTTAGATAAACCGATTATATATGGTGCAGTAACCACTGGGGAAGATTGGCGTTTTGCTAGATATAATCGTCAAGAAAAACAGATAACAGAAGATTTGAAGTTATATAGAGTACCGGAAGAATTACCAGAATTAATAGAAATTTTGGTTGGGATATTAAGTGAGTAAAGGACAAACAGATGCCCAAGCCACTTGACCCCAAATGCCAATTATGTGCCAAGTTACCGACAGCTAAGGCGAGAGTATTGCATGGGACAGAAGGTGATGGCTGCTGGAATCCAAAGGTTTGTCACAATCGCCGTTCCTTCTACCGCAACCGCAACAAAGATGATTCTGGGCAAATTGAAGCGATCGCCGTTGAGCCACCCGCAACATATTTTGCTGTGTTGTACTTGTACAAAGAAACAGGGGATAAGCCCTTGCACGCCTTGGGTGCAGAGTTATGGTTGGGGCAAAAGCCAATCTGTCGTCTAGAGCCGATTCACTGTTTTGGACTGACGGCGGGTAAGATCCGCGCTTATACAGATCAGGTGTTGCAAGCATTTGCTAAACAATATGGTATTTCGTTGTATCAATATAAGGATATGTTTGAAATTAGCCCCGCTCACTGTCCAGTGCGGCCTTGCCCCCTGCATCCAGAACAATGACTACCTATCGTCAGTTAACTATCTGGGATATTTTAGAAGAGATTTCAGTTGCTCCACCCACTGCAACACTTGTTCCGGTATGGCAATGTTTAGATACCGAACTAGAAAATTTATCAACAGAAGAACAGTTATCAACCGCCGCTATAGCTTTTAATCAAATAGCAGATATTCTCCTGACTCGCGCAGAAATTTTGTTGGAGGATGTAAATGCTCAAAACGATACTGAGGGGCCAGTGATTAGCACAGATATCTTTGCTGGGCTAGTTCGGACAACGATGCAGCTGGATTTGGATGACTTAATCGAAGAACCACCAGAGCAGAGCTTTAGACCGCATGGGCCACACCATTTCACTTATCCTACGACTAGCATTGATTCAGTAGCGGCTCCGGTCGAGAAACAAAATGTCTTGACAATGCTAGAAATTCAGACTGTAGAGGATGTTCATCGGTTGGCAGGGGATGAGGATGTCCAAAAATGGACTAGGGCGATCGCGGTGTATTTGGAACAGACTAAAAGTGAAATAACACTGACTTTACTACAACAGAAATTGAAAATGCCGATGGTAGAGGTATGGTTGGGATTGTTGCTGGGTGATTTTAGATTAGAGCAACGAGGGGACTTTTATGAAAGTGAAAATGTTTGGGTAGTAACGCACACTGCTTGCAGTTAGCGGTAAGAGTTGTCACTTTTAGCAGACTGCAAGGAGTGTAGTACTTCTCGATAGCAGACAAACCAAAAATAAAGCGCGACATTCAGCCCACTCAAAAATTTAGGAATACCTTCTAATAAGCTATGAGTTCCATCACCCTCAAAATGGAGTGAATCTACTGTAATAGCAATAAATAATAAAACTAAACTAGCAATAAGAATAATATAAGGTGTGGATTTGATTTGTCGTCTAAAAGCTAACCCATACAAGCTAGAAATAATCGCGTAGCAAAAAATAGTTACTAGCTTGGGAATGCCAAATTGCAAAAAAATTATATGGAGTCGATAAATTTCATTCAATAAATAACCTGCTGTTAAAATTGCGGAGTAAAGCAAAAATTGATTAGATATATTATTAGGTTTAAGAGTTTTTAGTAAGGTAAAACTAAAAGCACAAATTATAGGTGGTATCGAACACAGTATTTGAAATCCAAGTGTAAACAATCCTGCACCAAAATATGGTGGTGCGGCAGGAGGTAAGAACAATCCTCCAACTGATATATCAAATATTTTATTATAAATAATAAAGGCGAGAATTAATAATAAGCAGAAACTATTCAAACGGAAAATAATTTTATTAATTAGCATATATTACTTAAATATTATTTACCCAGTTCTAATTTTTTTAAAAATTAATTTTTGGTAATTAAAAGCCTTGAAGTAATTGATATATATTAATCCCACCATGCAGTGAAGAGATTGTTCATGAGTTTAAATTCATCAGCAGTTCTCCCTGGCTGAGTAATAAACTGGGAGACAATTGGCAAAATTAAAATTGCTTGATCAATGTTACAGCCACTTTGATTTTTAATCTCGAATGATTCGATTACAAGTTGAATATTAGAACATTCATTGATTCCTAAGCTTCTACTTAAATGCCCACGAAATACAACTTGAATATCTGAATCTTGGCGAACAAACGGTTCGATTGCCTCATAAAACCGCATAAAACCCTCAATTGTGGGTCGATTGTTGTAAGAAGACTGGGGATGAACTAACCCTTCATCAAGTAATTGGCGAAGTTGTTCTGGCGTGATTTGAAAATCTTGGATTTCGCCTGGTGACAGGCGAATAACTTGTCCAAGACAAATTTCCTCTACTCTGGCTTGCGATAGCATGGTTGTATTATAAAATATAATGTTACTAATCAGTACAAATGTACTTAATAAGCTATTATGGAGCGATCGCTTGGGGGTCGAAAGTGATCGCTATCAAGCTTAGTTTTGAGAAGCAGCTTTTTGCTCCAAATGCAGCTTCAACGTATAACCACAATCTGGAGCTTGATACCCACGAGCATAAGGCAAGCGGTAAAAAGCCCACAAATTCCAGCGTAAAACATCAACACCAATAGCTGCATTTGCATTAGCGAATTCGACTCGATGATCTTTATCTGAAACTTGAATAATTTTGTTGATCAAAATGTTAACGGCTTCTAATTTAAGATTACCGGGAATCCCCATCATTTGCTGATTAAGCCATTGCCTAATTTGTGGAGACTGTAGCCATTCAGTAATTTGTTCCGCAGTGGGATTGAGACGATTAGCTAATAATTCCAGATTTTCGTCTTCTTCAACAGTTCGATGTTGGGGGGGAGAAGGTTGAAAAAAGTGAGAATCTATATTAGACATATTTGATTAATAAAAATGGATTATTTAGATTATAAATCAAGAACATTTGCTATGGAATAGTCAATATTATTCTATAAATAATTAGGATAAAAAACTATTAAAATAAATATCTTTTAACTGCTGAAAATAATATTGTAATGACAAATTATGCTATAAATATTAAATAAATCATGCAAGTATCTAAATAAATACTATGCACCCAATAGAGTTTAAGAAAAAATGGGGACTAAGCTATCAGCAACTTGCTTCTGTTCTCGGATACGAAAGTGATTACACAGTTCGCTGCTGGTGTAGGGATGGAAAAAAACATCGCAACCCTCAAAATGTGGTTCTTGTGGCTTGTAGTCTTCTAGATGAGAAATGGTCAAGTCAAGGGAAGAAAATAGTTGCTTCTGACTTATAAATAATTTTAGTTCATGGCAAATGCCCCTTTCCCGCTAACTAAAAAGCGGGTATTTCTATATGCAATAAACTCTAAGAGATTCGCGGAACAGATGGAAGCGGGAGGTTTGTCCTATCGAAAAAGAACTAACAAGACCGCAAGTTGCTTCTAGAATGGTTCCAGCAGTTACCGCTAGGCAACTGCTGGAATACATCAATATTGCTCGCAAATACGAGCCAAGTTTTGAGAGGTTCACTCATCCCAAAACGGGTGGAATCAATGGATATGCGAAATTGCGTGAATACCATATTCCGGTACTTCAAGAAATTCGGGCGTTGGCCAGAGAACATACTTTGGCTGAGATAGAGGAAGAATTCAAAAAAAGGGCATCAAAAAGAGAATCAAGTCAAAATTCAAAATTGAATAACAAATCTTAAATCCTGAATCTAAAAAAGGTCAAAATCTGGATAAAAGGAGAAATTAGCTTGACATCTAATACTCAAAATTTGGTAAAAGCTTTAGGTAGATTAGGGCGGAAATACCAGCATCATATTTATGCAGTTGGCACAGCTTTGATTCTGGTATTACAAGCAATACCAGCCCAGGCATTCGGATTGTTTGACCCAGCACAGATAGCCTTAACGTGTATGTTTGGGGGAACATCTTCTGGGACTGCTAATGCAGCTATAAGTGCGCTTCCAGCAGTGATAAATGCCACAATCACAGTGATTCTTTTCATCTACTTTGTTGCTTCTGGTGTAAAAGTAGTG
The DNA here is from genome assembly GCF_014698045.1 of Aulosira sp. FACHB-615. Lineage (GTDB taxonomy): Bacteria > Cyanobacteriota > Cyanobacteriia > Cyanobacteriales > Nostocaceae > Nostoc_B. Next base: position 9,078 of record NZ_JACJSE010000044.1, on the reverse strand, counting down.
AACGCATTAGGAGACGGGCAAGAAATAACGCAAATAGTACAACAGCCGATTGGAATTTTTTTCGTAACATTGGTATTGTTCATCGCGCAAAATATTTTGTTTGCAAATTTGACACCAGCTTGTACGTAAGTAAGCGAAAATTCTCCTGGGAGGTTTAGATGAAAAAAGAAATCAAGCAGGTCAATCAATCATTAGGAAAGAATGCCCAAATCGGAATTTTTACGGGATTCCAATTTGCAATTTCTATGTTGTCATTTGGATTAGGATTTTTCTTAGCATTTCCACTAGGTGCGGGAATGATATGGAGCATTCTAGTTGGCATTTGGTTCGCTGTGACAGCCATAATTCTATCGGGGAAAAGACCATATTTATTTTGGTCGAGAATTTTTCCGAATGTGCCATTTTGGACAAGAGGGTATATAAGATATTCTTCCCCAATAGAAAAAAGAAAAGCCGGGACAAAAAAAGTTGGTGTATGGCATTAAAAAAAAGTAAAACTAAAAGCCAAAAACTAAATCCTTTTGAAGACTTGCTAGACCTGACAACCTTGGTGAGATTGAAGAAAGGAGGATATACAATAGGGGCTTATTTGTTAAGTAAAAAGCAAGTAGGAGAGACTAACAATACTTTGCAGCTAGTATTTGGTTATAGCTGTAGGGGCATTCACCCATTATTTAATTCAGATGAAAAAGTAGAACAGATCGCTCAAGCCTTCGAGAATGGTTGCAAAGAATTCGCTCAAGGGGAACGCTATACATTTCGCTGGAGTTCATTCTGTAATGAGGAAGAAGTAATAGAACATTTTCGCCATCGTTTAAGTAATCCAGTAAATGATGAAAGTGAGTTTTTAGATTGGGGGAGTGTATCGCGGCTCCAACAATTAACAAGACAGAAAAAGCGAAAAAATATAACTCTAAATGTTTACGCAACATTCACCGTAAAACCAGGGGGAACAGAAGCGGGGGATGCAGTTGATAGAGCAATAGTCAACTTATCGAATTTTCTCCAAAGAAGATTTACACCGACAGGAGCGACAGAACTGACAAGGAAAAGCTTGATGCAAGTTCTGGAGAAAGCGATAAATGTCTCCCTCCGACATCAACAAATTTTGTCCGAAATGGGTTTAAATCCAACGCCGAAATCTGAAAAGGAATTGTGGCAGGATTTATCATTTCAGGTAGGAGCAAAACCAGTAAAAGTTCCCCATACTTTGGTTTTTAGTGATGGAATGCTGGCAGAAGAATTCCATGAGTCTTTGCCATCACCAAGGCAATATATAGATGCGGCTCACATAACATCCGTGTTGTTAAATAATGGGATTCCATTTGCAGATCGCAAATGGGTATGTATTTCCACGCCAAAAAAGGGTCAGAAATATGTGGGAGTGTTAACGCTCACACAAAAACCAGAGGCGTTTGTCTCGACAACGGCGCAAGTGCGATTTCTGTGGAATATATTCGCCAGGGATGTTATTTATGATATCGAGATAATTACAGAGATTAGCCCAGCTGACCAGAAAATAGTTAGGTTAACCCAGCAGCTAATCACAAGACGATCTCGAAATGCCCAGATGAGTGCCAGTAAAAAAACCATCGACGTAGCATCACAGATTAATACTGAATGGTCAGTAAATGCTCAAAAGCAATTATATACAGGTGATGTGCCAGAAAATGTCGCACTCATAGTATTGGTTTACCGGGATACACCAGAAGAAATAGACGATGCTTGCAGGTTGATTTCAGGTTATGTGAACCAACCGGCGGAATTAAGCCGTGAGATGCAATATACATGGCTGATTTGGGTAGAAACCTTGCTGTTGAGGCAAAGACCACAACTAACAAGTCCATATAACAGGAGAACATCATTTTTTGCCAGTGAGGTAATTGGTTTAACGCCGGCGGTGCAAACATCTGGTGCAGATCAGCAAGGATTTGAACTAATTGCCGATGAGGGACATTCACCCGTGAGCATTGATTTGTCCCGAACTAAAAACATGATGGTAATTGGGACAACTGGTTCTGGTAAATCAGTTCTGGTATCCTCAATTATTGCTGAGTGTTTGGCAATGGGGATGTCAATACTAATGATTGACCTGCCTAACGACGACGGCTCAGGAACGTTTGGAGATTTCACGCCCTACTACAATGGTTTCTACTTTGATATTTCTAAGCAGTCGAACAATCTTGTTCAACCATTAGATTTATCGAAAATCCCGTTGGAACAAAGGGAAGATAGAGTTAAAGCACACCGCAATGATGTCAACTTAATAGTTTTACAGCTAGTTTTAGGTTCACAACAGTTTGATGGTTTTCTGGCTCAAACAATTGAATCGTTAATTCCACTGGGGACAAAGGCATTTTACGATGACCCTGATATTCAACAACGCTTTGAGTCGGCAAAGCAAGGAGGTTTAGGGTCTGAAGCTTGGGCGAACACCGCGACTCTAGTTGATCTGGAGCAGTTTTTCTCTACAGACCATATTGATTTGGGGTATGAGGATGAGAATGTAGATAAAGCCCTAAACTATATTCGGCTACGGTTCCAGTATTGGCGGGCTAGTTCCATTGGAGATGCAATTTGTAAACCTTCAACTTTTGAAACTGACAGCAAGCTGATCACCTTTGCTTTGACTAACTTGCAATCAGGTAAAGATGCAGAGGTGTTTGGGATGTCGGCTTACATCGCAGCTTCTCGCCAATCCTTATCTTCGCCCAACAGCGTGTTTTTCATGGACGAAGCCAGTGTACTCCTACGTTTTCCGGCGTTATCTCGACTAGTAGGGCGTAAATGTGCGACGGCACGGAAATCAGGATGCAGAATTATCCTTGCAGCCCAGGATGTAATCTCTATTGCCAAGTCAGAAGCCGGAGAGCAGATATTACAAAATATGCCACTGAGACTGATTGGGCGAATCGTTCCAGGGGCATCTGGTAGTTTTTCGGATTTGTTGGGTATTCCCAGAGAAATCATCGACAAAAACGAAACATTTACTCCTAACGTTCAACAGCTATACACATTATGGCTACTAGATTACAACAACAAATACATCAGATGTCGCTATTATCCGTCCTATCCTTTGCTGGCTTTAGTCGCCAATAGCAGGGAAGAACAAGCGACACGCGATCTGTTTAAAGAACGTTACAAAAATAAGTTTGAATGGGTAGCAGAATTTTCTAAGTATTATGTCGATTGCATTAAGCAGGGTAAGCCACTATGAAAAGTCTATCCACACTTATTCAAAACAAAATCTTATTAGCAATATTAGCAGGAGTTGTATCTATAGGGAGTTTTCAAGTTTGGAAATATAACCAAGAGAAATATCAGAAGTTTATTGCTGAAAGAGAAACAGAATGCCAAGTTGGTTTAGCTCATGGGAAAACTTCTGTTTATTTCAGTTATAGTCTGAGGCGTTTGAAATATGAAAATGTAGCCAATCCAAAGCTAAATCAGCCAGGGATAACATCTGAATTCAGAAAGGATGCAGGTTATGTAATTATCAAAACAAAACCGGATTATTTAATCCCTCCTAATGTGGATAATTATGATAGTCCATTTTTCAAAACTCTATCTTCTGTTGGTGAGTTTGCACCACCACCATTAGATGTAACAGCCATATCTATAGACACTGTGAAAAAAGAAGCTTTAGTTTCTTCTTATTGTTCAAAAACACCATTTAGAGTACTTTTGAAGGATTTATATGAGACCTATCAAGCAGCCGATGCTGAAGATCCTCTTAGTCTCCCAAATCTTCTTAATTAGTCTCAATCTTCCAGTAAAAGCCCAAACATCAGATCCTAATGCCGTTGTAGTCGATACTGTTGAATCTGATGATGTACCGAATCCAGTAAAAAAACGTGAAGAAACATTTCTGGAAAAGACTTTAGATTTATACATAAAAGGACAAGAGTATTTAACAACAGCAAGGAAATACATTGATATTGACTTTAAAAAATTCAGCATCAAGTGGGGAAGTATTAATAAAGAAATAGGAAAAGCCATCGATAAAGCAATCAAAGATGGTAACAAAGACCCATATAAAACAGGAGATGATGTTAATGACGCTGTTTCGGCTCAAGAAGATACAGATTTAATTAATACTCCGCCAGAAGTTCAAGGAGAAAATGCAGAGAGGGAAGTGCATCAAGCATACACTCGCGCACAATCCCAAGCAGTTTTGGGGATTGATGGACAGAAAAATCAAGCTGGAGAAGCAGAAATTAGTAATACTGCTGTAACGGATTCTTTAGAACAAGCAGAAACTGTTCAGAATGATGTTGTGACTCAAGATATTCTCAAAAAAATGGCTATTCAAAACTTGCAAGTTGCCATGCTTGCAAGAGCGACTCATGGCGAATCCCAAAGACAAACACAACTCCTGGCAAGTACAAATATGAATCTGGCTGATATATCTGGACAAATGAGTGAAGAGGAGAAGAAAAAACAGGCAGAATCAGCCGCTACTCGCAGAGCAATTATTAGTAATCTGGCTGCTTTAGATGTTTTTTGGCGAGAATAATCATTTTTTTGCCTTCAAAATGGAAAATTCCCTAATAATTTTGAATTGGAGCAAAGCAACTTGTTTATACCTTTTGTATTGGCTCAATCGAGCGGACAACAACCTGGACAAAATACAGGAGTGACAATTTCTGGAGACGTTGTTAAAGGGGCTGAAGATGGTGCAAGGTTAGCTCTCAATGCGTTCAAGCAAGATTGGGTAGATTTTGCAGCAGGGCAAAGCCCAGTTTATTTAGCAATCGTGGCTGTTTCGATGTTAATTGCTGTAGTTTTGGTCGCATTTTGGTCACTAGGTTGGTATAGACAAATTAGCGATGAAGGGTTTTCGACTAATGTTGTTAGTGAAATGGTCTTCCCTCTACTAGTAATTTTGATGCTTTCCAACAATGGGGCGATGACGACTACACTGGCGGTAGGACTAAACAACACGACAATACACCTGAATAGCAAGATTCTGTCGATAACCAAAAATGGGGTTACTCTGAGAAACGCTATACGTATTGTTAATGCAGACCAAAGTTTTGTTCTAGCAGCGCAAACAAAAATTGCCTCATGCGACACATTACCAACATCAAAAATTGATGCTCAACAGAACACAACAAATCCACGTCAAGAATGTATTGACAGAGAAACTAAGAAGGCTGAAGAACAAGCTATAAAAATCAGACAACAAAGAGGATTAAATGGAAGTGCTGGTTCTGTCAGATGGAATCCTCTTGATGCTACTGGAGAAATAGTAAACAATGCTATACAAGGTGTGGTTTTTGTTATCTTGTCGGGATTATCACTAGGTTTTGCGTATATTGTTCAGCTATCTTTTTTATTAGTAGCTCATGTAGCACCTATATTCCTAGTTCTTTCTTTGTTGCCTGTTGGTGCTAAACCTATTTATGCTTGGTTAGCAGGATGGTTGGGATTAACTTTGGTGCTAGTATCAAATTCAATTATTGTTGGCATAGTTGCCAGTTCAATTGTGAACGTGCCGTCAACTAATCCTTTATTGACACAACTAGTACAAGCTGTTTTTTCACCCTTGCTTGCTGTAGCAATAGGAATAGGTGGAGGGATGTCAGTATTCACGGCTTTTACGAACGGACTAAATTTCTCTGTATCTTTATTGGCAAGAAGATAATGCACGCATTGAGGGAACAGGGAACAGGGAACAGGGAACACTTCGACAAGCGAGAGTGCATCACAGGGAACTCTTAACAAAAGAGTAAAATAAGAGGCTTTTAAATGTCAGAAATTAATGATTTTAAAGACTTAAAAATTTGGCAAAAAGGCATGGATATAGCCGAAAAATGTTATTTTTTGACTAAAAATTTTCCTAAAGACGAGTTATATGGCATGGTGCAACAAATTAGAAGGTCTGCGGTATCTATTCCAGCTAACATAGCAGAGGGGTATGGAAGAAGAACAACCCCTGAGTATGTCAGATTTCTAAATATTGCTCAAGGGTCAACTAATGAATTAGAAACGCATCTTATTTTATCCCAGAGAGTAGAATTATCTCAGCAAAAAGATATAGAATCGATTATTTTTTTACTTCAAGAAGAAAGTCGAATGATTATTGCTCTTATTAAAAAGATACAATCATGAATTTAATTTGCATACTCCATGTTCTGTTAAGAACTCCCTATTCCCTATTCCCTATTCCCTGTTTCCTGTTCCCTGTTCCCTCTCATTTCTAAAAGATAATGCGATTACTAGAAAAAAAAGAACTAAATTTGACACCAATATTTTTAATGGGGAATGCCATTGTACTAACATTATTACTACTGATAGAGTTAGTAAACTTTTTTGGTTTATGGAGAATAGCTAACTCCAAAGCCCCAACATTAGTAGAATTAAGTGATGGAGAGTCTATTAGAGTATCTTCCATAAGTAGTAGCGAGAGATCCTCACAAGCTATTACACATTTTGTAGGACAAACAATGACAGGTTTATTGAGTTGGAATACTGTCCCTCAAAATGAGTTGGAATCGCCTTTAGAGAAGTTAAAACTTGACACTGGAGTACAAGCAGGACAAGGCAGAATCACCACAAAGACTTGGGCGACAGGGTTTGCATTATCCGAAGATTTTCGCGCTCCATTTCTTGAGCAACTGGGTAAACTAACACCACCAGATGTTTTTCAAGGTTCAACGCAATCTATCCTCAAAGTTAGCTTTCTGGGTGAACCTAGAAAGCTAAAAGAAAGTCGAGGATGGACTATAGATTTGATTGCGGAATTAATTATTTTTAAAGGTGGTAATGTTATTGGTGAACCCATAACATTTAATAAAACTATTTTTGTAAAAGCAATAGATACGCCTAGATTACCTAAACAATATTCTAATATCCAAAAAATAGCATATCAAGCTCGTAAAGCCGGATTAGAAATTTATAAAATTCAAGATTTTGAACTAGGGGAAAAATGATAATAACAGAAATAAAAGATGATTCAACAATAGAAATAGAAGATTGTTTAAGGTCAAAAAATGAAGAGTTTATTGAAGAAAAAATCCAAGATAATTTAACAGTAGAAGATTCCACAGAAGATAAACAAGACTTTGCCGCTATGAATGGGGTAAATATTACTTTTGAGACTGATGAAGCAGTAAATGAAACCGAAGTTCCAGAACCAGAAGAAGTTACTACAACTCGCCCAACTTCGCAAAATCCCTTGATAAAAGTTGCGGTAATTAGTGGGATAACACTGCTTTTCGTAGCACTAATAGGTGGTGTAATTAGTGGGTCGATGAACGCGCTGAAATTGTCCACTACAAAGAAAATCGAAGCGCCAGAAAAAACTGAAGAAGTAGCAGCAACAGTCAAGGATGAATCAGGAACAGATAAAGCGGCCTTGGCTTTGACGAGGCAAAGTATGGCAATGGAAAAAATGCGGAATCTCAAAGCTAAACCAGACATAAAAATTACTGCTACTCCCTTACCCAAACCAGTAACAGTTGCATCCACACCAACACGAAGAATAATTGTTCAAAATCCTGAGCGCAGAAATTATACACCTCCAGTAGTTCAACGCTCATCACCAGTTTATCGACCTCAACCCCAGCCGGAAGCAAAGCCATTAGTAAAAACTGTTCCGGCAACATCCCTGCATAAAGTAGATCCTATGCAGCAATGGTTGGCTGTAGCTAATGTTGGTAGTTTTGGTGCAAATACTACAACTACATTGCCAGCAACAGTTAATGATTTAGAAAGTGCAGAAGGAATAGAAGGTGGGATTGGTAAACCCACATCATCCTCAAAACCTAGTATGGCATCAAGGAAAGTAGATAAACAGGCTCAAGATTCTAGCCTAGAAAATATTAATGATGGTCAAGAGCGTGTTTTAGTAGGTACTCACACAGAAGGAAAATTAGAAACTCCCATTGTTTGGAGTCGTAATCATGAAAATCAAGTAAATCAAAATTATTTAATTAAATTATCGCAGCCATTAAAATCATCTACAGGGAGTGAAATATTACCCAAAAATTCTTATATTGTGGCTCAAATATTGGGAAATAAAAATTCTGAGTATATTCAATTACAAGCAGTTTCAGCATTAGTTAACAAAAATGGTGAGCCAGAAGAAAAACTAATTCCTGAAGGAACAATCCTGATATTATCTAAAAATGGTAAATCATTAAAAGCCGAATTACATAGAGGTAGTGATTTAGGAAGAACTATTTTCGCATCTGTTTTAGCGGGAGTTACCAAGGCTGCTGAACTTCAGAATCGACCTACTAGCCAAATCACTACTAATTATGATGGTTTTTCATCAAGTGTAATCACTAATGACAATAAAGATTTGGTAGCTGGATTTGCCCAAGGAACATTAAGCGAAGTAGTAAGGAATATTCAATTAAATAATCAACGGCAGACGCAGCAACTAGAATCGGAAGATAAAGTCTTTGTAATTGATGCAGGAAAAGAAGTACAAGTATTTGTAAATCAAACGATTAATTTATGAAATATCTTGTTAAAGTTGGGAGATACTTGCCAATTTCTTTATCTATAATTCTGATTAATCCTGGACAAGTATTAGCAATTCCCGTAAGAACAATCTACTCACAAGATGCCCAAAGTATTCAGTCAAATGGTGTAGAGTTGCGAATCTGGAAAGGGTATGGAGTAACTATTAATTTTATCCCTACAGGTGAAATTATTAAGCAAGTATGGATTGGAGATCCCAGCCGAATTAGTTTTACTTCTAATGGCAATTTATGTCCTAAAGAGACTAATCAAGACTGTGATGGAGGAGCAACAGTTTTATTTTTAAGACAGATACAGCCAATTAATTTTCCGCATTTAACATCCAGCCAGGATGGGAACACCCAAATTACTATCCTCACAACGGGTAATGATGGACAAAAGCAATATCAATTCAAGCTAATTCCGGCAACTGGTCAACCACAATACACCAGTTTAATTATCAAACCTGACTCAGAAAAGCCCTTACCTGTAGCAATACCGTAGCCAATTTACGAGGGTTCAACACCTGTAGAAACGGGATGAATACGTCCTAAAGAAGTAAGCTTGGCAAAAATCTGACTTAATAAAATAGGCTCAGGCATTTCA
>NZ_JACJSE010000043.1 GCF_014698045.1 Aulosira sp. FACHB-615 | reverse complement strand
TGATAAGATATCGGGCATGGGCTTGTTGTGGCTTTTGAGTTGTCGTTTGGGAAGACAATAACTCTACTACATCAGCCCTCTCTCTTCATCCTCTTATTTTGGCGAAGGTATTGTAACGAAACAGTAACCAAACTTTTGAACTATAACAGGGGCATTTGAAGCATATTTAGAATTGAAATTCTAGCAAGTAAATTTTCACATTAAACTTTGAGAACAAGTAATGAAACTTCTCCAAAACGTCTGGCAGGATATTCGTTCAGGGCAAAATATTGATGCTTATATCACAATTGGAATTGCAATCATAATTGCAGTTTTGGGGATCACTGGTTTCGCCACCTCAACCACTGTAAATTCTGCAATTCTAGCAGTTTTAGCATTAGTAACAACTGCATTGCTAGTAAGTCGTCAAGAGAACAAAAAACTACAAGATGCTGTATCTCGAATTGAAAAATTAGATCATCTTGCAGATAAGTTTTTTGGTCGAGAGTACGATAGAACTGAGCTAAAAAAGTTTATACGCACTTCCCGGAAAGCTTTTTTCTGGGGTCTTAACTTTACAAGAACCATCCCTCTGTTAAAAGATGATATTGAGTATGGTCTTGAGAATGGGCTAGAAATTAAATTCCTACTTATGAAACCTGCTAGTCAAGTTGTTGAAATGGCGGCATTTCGTAGCAGAGATTCAAATGTAGATGAGTTAAACTCTACTTTGGAGACAAATATATCTAGGTTGCTAACCCTTTCTCAAAAAAATTATTCTGGAAGTTTAGAAGTGAGGTGCATAAACTATTTGCCTTGTTGCACTATTGTTTGCTTCGATCATCACCTTATAAGTGGTCGTATGATTGCACGATTATTGAATTTTCGTGTTCCTAATGAAATACGTGCAACATTTGAGTTAACTAGTAAAGATGATAATTATTGGTATAACTTCTTTGTAAAGCAGTTTGAGGCTGTATGGAATGCGGCAGAACCACTCGAAGGGTTCAACGCAAACAAGTTGGGTAATGAAGGGTAGTGCGAAAGGCACAAAAAAGTAAGATACCTGGACTCATTTCTTACATCTAGAAATTATGAATGTCAAAACCACAACTACGTACAAGGCGAGCAAGGCGTTCAATATCAAGTAAAAGAAGATACACGACTGTTTTTGGGAAAATAGATTCAAGAGCTATTTATGCCGCATTTACAATGCTGTATGTGTCAAAAAATCAGTTATGTTCGTTGTCTTGAGGAGATGATGTTATGTTGACTATTTTAGGCTTTTTAGAGTTAGTTTAACCAAGTACGTAAAGTTTTTTATCGACATTTAACATTTCTGTATGTAACGGCTTTCTCAGCCAAAGCTCCTCATCTGAAGATGTGGACTGAAGCGAATGTCAACAAACTCTTTCCTAGATGTGCAAATCAACCCAACTGTGGTCAAATATCAATTTATAAATACGGTTTTGGACTCTCAACATTCCTTGTTGTTTAACTACTAAACCTGACAAGAGCAATTCCTTTTCCTCTGGGCTGTCAACTGTTATAACTTCTTCCTGATGCAAAACTTGTCGAAAAATTTCTAGTAGTTGAACAGACTTATTACTCTTGAGAAGACGATCGCGGATGGTTCTCAAATGTTCTGGTTCATCCTGGGACTCCCAATCGTCTATTATATTCGTCCGCACTAAGTTTTCAATCCAGGATACTTCACTGCCATTGGGAATAGGAGATGAATTATTGCGGATGAGCTTACAGAGTTTTTGGGTAAGAAAAGGTTGTCCGTTCGTCCAAGCTAAGATTTCTTTAAGCACGGTTTGCGGATTGCTCACTTTTTCTGCCAATCCTTGTAGCAATGGTTGGGCTTCATGCTCTTTAAAACCTTCCAGTTGAATAAACTGACCAATGTTAAAGGGGGTTGTTTGGATATTACTAATTAAATCTGAGGGGGTAGCGACACCAAAAAAAGCAAAAGTCAAACGCTGATATTGTGGATTGAGACTGCGCTGATTGTAACAGTAGCGAATCAAGGCAAAAAAGTCATTAACTGAGAAATTCAAACTTAAAACACTATCAATTTCATCGATAAAAATGACTAGTGGTTTTGAGGGAATTTCATTTTCTATACCGACTTCTACTAGCAGGACTTCTTCGATAAATTCGCTCAACCTCTGAACTGGAGAAATATCATCTCGCTCTTTCCACCAAGCTTTTAGGTTAACTTTGCTTCGTAAACCCAAACGTCGCCCTAACTCAGAGGCGAATCCCTTATACCATTGATCCGGGGTAACATTTTCGCTGCCAATGAGAGTCATATCAATCGGCGCACAACAAACCCCTTCGTGCTGGAGGTAGTGAATCATACGTACCATAAGACTGGACTTTCCCATCTGCCGGGCATTGAGAACGTAGCAAAACTCTCCCCGCTTCAAAGCTTTGTAGAGGTAACGATCTGCGGAACGCACTACATAAGTGGAAGCATCCATCGGCAAGCTTCCTCCCACTTGATAGTCAAAAGTGCTTGCTTGTTCATTACTTCTGAGTAACTCGTTTTCAAATAACAGTTCTGCTTGGGTGGCTTTGAGAATATCTAGTGTTTGTGACAGTTCTTGTGTGCGTTGTGAGACTTTTTGTTCTAAAGTTCGGCTATACCCTTCTAGCTCATCTTTAGCTTGTTCTAAAGCAAGATTTTTGAGGGCTAGTTCTTGGGTAAACTCAACTCGATCAGCTTCGGCTTGTTTGCGTTCGGTGATATCCTGAAAGGTAGCGATCGCATAGATAATTTGTCCCTTCTCATCGTAAACAGGGGTAGCTGATACTTCTAAAGGAATTGTTTTATCAACTTGGTGAATTTCTATATCATCCGTAGTTGTACTTTCGCCATTTAAGGCTCGTACAATGGGTTGTTGTTGAGTTGGGTATAATTGGTCTGTCCCTGCTAAATAAGCCTGATAAGTTTCGGTCAATCGATCAGTTGTAGCTCCAGTTACAATTCCCTTACCAAGGATTAGCTGGGCAGCCTGATTTGCATAGTAGGGTTCGCCTTTAGCATTAAGTGCAAAGACACCTATGGGCATAGCTTCTAAAAATTGAGCTAATCTTTTCTCGTTCTCATATAACGCAACATAAAGTTGAGCATTTTGAAGAGAAATTGCGGCTTGAGAAGACAAGAGTTTTAGAACTTCTAGGCGATCAGGTGTAAAAGCACCAGTAGTCAAATTGTTTTCCAGATATAAGATGCCGTTAAGCTTGCCTTGATTAAGTAAGGGCGTGCAAAGAACGGATTTAGGTTGAGTAGCAATAATGTAAGGATCACCAGTAAATTGTCCCTCATGAGCAGCATCAGTTAAAATTACACTTTCCTGCGTGCGAGCAACATAATTGATAATGGCAGATGACAAGCGGGGGGGGTGAGTTAAGTAATCTACGAAGTCTACTGAAATGGATTGTAGTGTATTAACGTCATCAGAATTTACCGTCCCTTCAGCTTCGATCACCCATTTATTATCTTTTTCTAGAAGCAGAAAGCCTTTTTGAGCACCTCCATTTTCAATTACAGTTTTCATTAATTTAGCCAGTAATTTATCTAGTTCAATTTCACCAGCTAATACTTGAGAGGCTTTGGTAACTGTCATCAGATCGAGTACTTGAGGATTTGTACCACTAGCAGATTCAGTTATATTAATGCTTTGGTTTTCTTTTCGGTTGTTAATATCCATCAGAAACTGTGGGTACTCCGATTCTAGGGCTTTAATTTTGGCTTTTGCACCCCAGCGACTATAACAATGATAGGCATTTCTCAGGTATAGTTTTCCTATTTCTTCTCTACCCAGAGAGAGATAAAATTCTGCTGCACGTTCATAAGCTATGGCTTCTTCATGGATAAATTCAGATTTTTTAGCACCTTGAATCGCTTTTTCATAAAGTTGTTCTGCCTTCCAAGTCTGCCCGAAAAATCGTGCTTTCTCAGCCTCGACTAGATCGTACTTATTTTGGTAGTTTGTGGGAGCATTGTTCGCCCATTTTTTCATTTGCTTCTGGTTATGCAATACTTTGTTGATGAACTGTTTACCCTGGTTTTCACGACTATTGCGAGCAACAGCTAAAAGGCTAAGGGATTCATAAAAGCTGTGCTGAGGGATTAAGATAGTACCACTCCCAAAAGCTTTATATTTTTCACATAATGTACTATATTGAATAGCTTGGTAATAATCTTTTAAAAAATAGAATTTTAAATATTTAAAGAATACTCCAAAGAAAACAAGGATATACGACTGAGAGTTTATATATAAACTTATTTTTTCGTCGTTACAAGTGTTCATGTCTGGGATTCGATTTGCATCAGTATTAATTAGATTCTGACAAAAACTTCGACAAAAAATTAAAAAATCATATCCATATTTGTCGTTGTAAACTGCAAATAATTTTATGTATTTGTCTATTGCTATTTCAATAAATTCTAAATTTTCCCCTGCAAAAAAAAGTAAATGATAGCAATAGCTTGAAGCGGCATAGTTACTGTATACTATTTCTCCATATTCAATTCCCGTTTGAATAGCATCAGCCAATAATTTAAGTTCGCTAGTAGCATCATTTCTCCAGTGTTTAATAAAACCATAATACATATGTAGGACAATCGATTTCAGTCTATTGGTATTAAAGTCGTTTAATATTTTTAAAGACAATTGCCCAAATCGATAGCCTAAGTCAAAATCCTCTATTGTGTCACATAAGTAATTTGCATAATGAACGTAAGCGATGGAAGCTTGGTCGGAATTTCCATAGTTGATATGAATATAGAGGAGCTTAATAATAATTAAATGATATAAGTTTTGATTAGTCGAATAGGCAGGAGAAATAAGATTGCATAAAATGTTTATGATTGCAAGTTGATTTGGATCTTTTATTTGTGGAAGATTGGCTAAATCTTCCACCCGTATCTTTTTGAGAAGCGATTTAATCTGGAAATGCTTAGTTAATATATTTAATCTATGCGGTTTTTTTGGCAAAACTAGTCCCAGCAGTTTTAAAACTTCTAGACCGCTATCTATGGCTGTCTCTAGCTGAAGCTGAGATCTATAAAATAAGATTTTTAGCTCGTATACCTTAACTTTATCGAGTACATTATTAGCTTTTCTTAAGACAATAGTATCGAGATTTTTAGCTCGATCTAATTTACCACTTAAATAGAGAACCTCTAATGTTTCCAGATGAATTTCTAGAGTTAGTTCGTAGAGAACTTCCCAACTGTTTATTGATAATAATTTTAGGGCTAAATTTAAGTATTCAAAAGCAGATTCATAAGCTGTTGATACTTTAGCTTTTTTTCCAGCTAGTAGATTTAGCTTAGCTAATTCATCTTTTTCTAATTGTTCCGTAACTAATTCTGTCCCTCTATTAAGTTGATAAAGAATATCAAAACTACTTTTTTCTAACTCATCTTCTTCAGTATTTTTCAACAAGAAGCGACCCACTTGTAGATGAATTACTTTCTTTTCATGCTCTGGAATCAGATTATAAGCCGCTTGATGAAGGCGATCGTGTAAAAATTTATAAGAGATCGATTTGGGGAACTTGGAAAGAGAAGAATCGAAAATTTCTGGCTGACTCCCAAGTAGAGGTATTTTATATTCGCTACTTAATGGTAGAATTAATCCTTCTTTAATAGCTGGTTCTAGTTCATCAGCTATAGCTGTTTGAGCTTGAGTATTAATAATAGTGAGAATATCTAGATCGAATTGATTTCCAATACATGCCGCTAATTTCAGAAGGTTTTGAGTTTTTTCATCTAGCTTTTCGAGCTTGAGAGTCATTAAAGTGACAACATTATCAGTAATTCCTACTCCTTGAATTTTTTCTGTATCCCACTGCCAACACCGTCTAATTCGATCGAATAACAGTAATTTTTCTCTATAAAGCGATCGAAGCAATTGATTTAAAAAGAAGGGATTGCCGTTGGTTTTCGCCATCGCTAACTCTGCTAGAGTTTTTGACTCTGCTTCTGAGCATCTTAAACTCTCACCAATTAATTGTTGAATCTGGTTTATTTTCAAAGGGTGAAGAACAATCTCATTAACTTTTATGCCTGCCTTTTTAATGGTTTCTAAAGTTAGCATTAAAGGATGGCTAGAACTGACTTCATTATCTCTGTAGGCTCCTATTATTAAGAGATACTGACTATCAGGATCGTTCAGCAATAATTCAATTAACTTTATAGATGATAAATCTGCCCACTGTAAATCATCCAAGAAAATTACAAGTGGGTGTTCTTTCTGAGTAAAAACATAAATGAATTCTTTAAAAAATAAGTTAAATCGATTTTGGGTTTCACTTGCACCTACTTGCTCGACCTGGGGTTGCTTTCCAATAATTTTTTCGAGGTCAGGGATAATATCTATGATAATTTGTCCGTTAAGTCTCAACGCTGCTAATATTTTCTTTTTCCAGATTTTCAATCTTATTTCAGGCTCGCTTAAAAGCTGACGTACTAAGTTTTGGAAAGCTTGAGTAATAGCTGCATAGGGAATATTTTGCTTAACCTGGTCGAATTTGCCATTAATAAAATATCCTTGTCGGGTAGCGATCGCTTGGTGAATTTCATTGACTAAAGCGGATTTACCAATGCCTGAATAACCAGAAATTACGAGCGTTTCTGTATTACTTTGGCTAACTCGTTCAAAAGCATCTAAAATTTGATTTATTTCCCGCTCTCGCCCATATAGTTTTTGGGAAATATGAAAGCGATCAGAAATATCTTGGCTTCCTAAAGAAAATTGATGAATTCGTTCTAAAGTTTTTAATTGATCGAGACAAGTTTCTAAATCGCTTTTAATCCCTAAAGTGCTTTGATATCTGTCCTCTGGATTTTTTGCTAATAATTTTGTGACAATATTAGAAACAGTTATAGGAATTAGAGAAATGACTTCACAAACAGGTAATGGTTTTTGTGCAATATGACAATGAACTAACTCTATTGGATCGCTTGTATCAAAAGGAAGTTGATTTGTCAGGAGTTCGTAAAAAGTCACGCCCAGGGAATAAAAGTCAGCACGATAATCTATACTTTGGTTGATTCTACCTGTTTGTTCTGGAGCTATATAAGCTAAAGTTCCTTCTAAGTTGTTGGCGGGGATTATACTCAGAATTTCTGAGGGTAAACGGCTAGAAATACCAAAGTCTATGATTTTAAGTTCTTTTGTTTCCTGGTTGTAAACAATATTAGAAGGGTTAATATCTTTATGGATAATATTGGAATTATGAATAATCCCTAAGCTCTCAGTAATCTCAATTGCGATCGCCAAAAACTCTACTAAAGTTAATTGCCGCTCGGACATTAATGATTTTAGAGATTGCCCTCCAAAATCCTCTAAAACTATGAGCAAATTATTATTATATCTATGCAAATTATAAGCTCGAATAACTCTCTTGCTATTTAAAAAACTAATGATTTCATATTCATGGTTGTATCTAATTAATTCATCAAAATTAGAGTATTCTTGTCTTAAGGTTTTAAGAATAACAGGCTGACGGTTTAGCTTGAGGATAGCTCGGTAAACTAAAGTTTTATGACTTTCATAAATTTTAGCTAGAATTTGATAGTCAGCATTGAAATCGAACATTATTCTATACCGTAGAATCTAACGGAATTATCCCAAAGAATTTTTCTCACACTTTCTGTTGAAAGCTGTCGATCGAGTGCTACAGCTTTTTTTACAACATCGGGATCGCGATCGAGATGGGGATAATCGGAACCAAAAATTAAATTATTCTCACCGATAGAGGCGATAATTTCCGACAAATAAGGTTCGGAAGGCTCGATCTCAATAAAGCACTGACGGCGGAAATATTCTGAAGGTTTCATCTTTACATTGTCTTTCACCTCCCAATAGAGTTCCTCATACTCTTTATCTAGTCGCCACAGCCAATAAGGTAGCCAGCCACAGCCTGATTCTAGAAAACCAACTTTCAGTTTAGGATAGCGTTCTAAAACACCCCCCTCAATCAATGCCAGTAATGCCATCATTTGCTCCATTGGATGAGCGCAAGCGTGCATCGAAAAATGGGTATCAAACCGATCTGCTCCAGTAGTTGGTAGACGGGAATGGGCAACAGTATGTAGCCCAACTGCTATATTTTGTCTCTCACACTCCGCCCAAAAAGGCTCATAAGCAACGTGGTTTAGCAACCGCCCTTTAACTGGATTAGGTAACAAACAGACAGCTTTCCACCCAAATTTTAAAATTCGATTTAATTCTGGCACCAGATCGTCAGGATTATGAAGATTGACTAATCCTACTCCTATAAGTATTTGCGGATTGTAGCTACAAAAGTCTCGCAACCAATTATTGTAAGCTAAAACAAATTCCTGAGCCAATTGGGGAGTCATGGTATCGATTGACAAAAGCCATAACCCAAAACTTGGATAAATAATCGATCGATCGATTCCCATGTCCTTAATAGCTTTGACTTGAGACTCGGCATCGAAGTTGTTAACTAAGGACATTTTGCTTTTAACTCTATCGGATATTTTGTAATAAATTTCCTCTCCTTTAATTGTGAGATCTGGGGAAGGAGCAAAATGCTGAAATCTAGGGTTTAAATACTGTTGCCAAAGGCTAATTGGCTCGATAGTATGAGAATCTGCATCAATAATTTGATATCCATTTAGCATGAAAAAAGCTAAAATAACGTTTTTATTAGACTGACCGACAACTGTTTAATTTGAAAAAGCAAGGGGTGTAAAGTTTATTGCCGATTACTGCCAAGAGTAAACATTCAGATAGAAAGCTATTAAATCTCGATCGACGACCAATCGAGATTTAATTCCAACTTTTTACAGATGTTTATTTATGTAACTTAGATATTTATCACCAAGTAACGGGAATATATGGATGAATAGGAATAGAAATATTTTCGTCATTATTCTTAACCCATTCATTGAGTTGAGCGTCTGAGAGATTATATTCAGATGGTCGGGGAGGATATGCGATGACAAATTTAAAGGCGTATTTAGGATCTTTTGACTCTTCAAGCTTACCAAAAAAGCTGTTCCAATCAAGTTCGATTGTCGTATATTTTCCTACTCCCACCATCTCTATATCGATCTGATTGTTAAGGAACATTTCTTTGATTTTTTCTTTATCGTTAGATAAAAATGTCGCTCTAATTTGTTCTCCTTCTGGAAGCCAGGATTTGGCAATAAGCTGAGATATCTGTTTGCTGAGTTGGCGTAAATCTTTAGTAGTAAATCTCTCGTCATCGCCTTGTGGCTTTATTTTAGAGAATTGCTCGTGCGATATCGACATAACTTTTTCCTTTTATCTTTAACTAAAAATTGCTAGTGGCGAACTGAGTCACATCCACATGGGAAAAGAATTGAGTTCATTTTCTGCCAGTGGCTTTGGCAACCATCCCATTTGAACAGGCACTTCATAGAGTCTTCCTGCACCGAAACGTTTCCACATGTGTCGCATCCCAGGCACAATCACCTTTGCTACTCTGAGTCCTATATCGGGACGAGTCTGATCTAAAACCAACATTTCCATGTTTTTCTCCTCAACAATTTTTTGACAAAGTTTCACATCATCTAAAAGATCGTCACTGGTAATTTGCGGATAATCAGCACGTATTTTGGAGTTTACTTTTCGATCGGGTATTAAATATGCTCGATCGACTAAAGTAGCTGTTTTCCACCACGCGATCGCTAAAGGGTCTGCATATGGCGAATATTGAGTAGTCCCGTCAGCATTAGCTAATAAAACGCTAGGTAGGATTTGATTTAATTCGGTTAAGGCTCGACTCAGGGCAATCATTGGGTCGAAATGAGTACCATAACCCAAGATAATATCTTCCACAGAGCGATCGCTCCTCCGACTAATGGCAGCAAAAGTGGGAATATTGAGATCGCTGGTAATATCTAATACCCAAAGTTCTCGATTAATAGTTTGATAATATTGCTTCAGGCTTTGAAAATAAGGCTCATCGAAACTATCTAAATCTACTTGCGGCTTTTGCAGGAAGTTATACCACCATAAGGCGACAGCATCACGCTCTACTAACTCCATAAACCCTTGCAGAATAGCTTCTTCGATAGTATTACCCGCAGCACACCCATTGGACTCAGCCCAACAGTCGGGTTTATAGTCCGGTTGATAGCCATAATAGCAGTAAGCCGTTGGCAGATACTTAAATTCCTCATGGGTTAAAGACCAAACAGGAGTCCAGTCAATTTCTCTTTGTTCATCAAACAGTTCGGGGACTTTTTGAAACCAGCCTTGACATTCAACATTCCATTGGTCTCTATTTTGATATTGCTGTTGACTAAAGTTCATGCAAGCATTGGGGTGAATCGCTTTATCCCCCATTTGTTGGTAACTGCCTTTTTCTCTAATTTCATACCCTTGAAACACTCCAGAATAACGCTCGATCGCTTCGCAAAAACCACTAGCCATCGCTTGAGAGTCAGTCCTACCTTTCCCTGCACTTCTACCTCCCAAATTTTGCCGTAAGCTTGCTGAATCGTCAAAAATACTGTGAAAATGATGTTTGGCAATGTAGTTATGAGTTAATCCATTCCCAGAAATTTTATTCAGTTCTCGCACAACCCCAGTAATGGGGCTAATATGATGTTGATATTTCCTGAGAGTTTCTTGTGGCGAACAAATACGGTGTCCTCCATCGACGGTAAAGGTTTTCTGGCGGTGTCCTAAAACAACCGGTAGGGGGTTGTTAGTTAACCCATTTACCATCTCTCCACAGCTAGAACATTGAGGAAGCTTAACCAAGCTATGATTTTGAGTTTGCAGTGCGATCGCATCGTAAGTGATTAGATTGCTTTCTAATTGTTTATTTTCCCCTTGCACAATCCATTTAAACACCTCTGTGGCTGCCATGCCTAATGCAGTTTGTACAGTAGATGCCAAAAATCCTAAAGGAGGTGTTAAAGCTGGATAAATGGGCTTCTGTCGCTGAATAAACCCTTCAATTGGTCTATTATCCCGCAATCGCTTGGCTAAACATTCCCAACACCCAGTTTTTTGAGGATCTAATAAAGGGCCGAGCCAGACTATTGTTCCCAATGGTTTAACTAACATCCAGGGAGATTGGGACTTTAGGGCTTGTTGGTTGAACTCATCTAACTCAGGAGCAAGATAGTTATCAGTTAAAACTACTGTCAAGTCGCCAACGTCAGTTACTTGAATTTGTAAAGACTCAAGCATAGCAATGAAGTCCCCAGCAGCAACCGAACCTAATGCTTTTACTGCTACTTTAGTTGAGCGCAATCTTTGATAGGCTATGCTGGGAGTGATATTGAGATGATGACAAAAAATCTTTAAATGCGATGGCAAAGAGTCATCTGGTTTGACAAGATAACCCTTTTGTTCCATTTGGTACAAAGCATATTGGGCTTTAATGCTTACATTGAGAACTTCTTGGAAAAAGGTAGCAGCTTCCTCAACAGACTTTGGATCTTGCAGTAGCGACTGTTGAATGGTCTCAATAATTTCATCAATACTGAGATCGCTATCGATTAAAGCAGCTAAACTACAAAAAAGGCGATCGCTTAACCAAATTTTCTCCCTCTCTGATAACAAAAATACTTGTTCGGGTTCTATAGTTGCAATAGAATAACAGGGATTGAAATGTGTTTTATCTAGCATATTTATTATTCTTTATATTACTCCTATTTCATTTTTTAAAAAAACTTAGTATACCTTCATTTTCTGTAATCTTTTTGGGTCTTGCTTTTTACCTCTTGTCTGTGTACACAAACAATTTCAAGCATTAAACCGGATTCCTATAGTTGACATCCTAGTAACAGTAAACCAGAAATTTTTTCAAATAGCGATCGCTAATCATACTTATCCCTTTTTTGTTAACTTCACCAGAAAATAATCCCAAACCCCTATTTCTACGTTTATTTTCAACAAGGGAATTTAGATGCTAAAAGAGATATGCGATCGCTTAATTCTTTATTTTGTTTAGCATTCAAAGTTGGGGCTATATTTTTCTCTCCTCGTAGTAACAAAAGAAGGCTTATACCAATTTAATATAAAACTGCATAAAAGCTTGTAAATAAACTTATAGCAGGAAATAGATATTATCTACTCATTATGTACATTGCTCGAAAAATTGTTGTATGTAATACCTACATCGGGCTACGGCTATGCGTAAATTTTGTAGAGAAGGAAATAGTTTTTTAATGTTGTTTTTAATAACATCCAAAGCCTCTTGCTCAGGTTAAGTTAGGGAAAACGCGAAAGTTGTCACGTAAAACTGCCGATACAACTCACAGCTTGATATTACTTTATTTCCTGACTGTTTAATCAGCCCCATACTGCTTAACTTGTAAGCCACGATAGCCTCTAATTCTACTGGCTCATTGGTACACATAACACAATTAAGGGATCTGGCTAATTCCGGCCGTTCTTGCAGTATTACCAAATGGCGTTGCAGGTGATGAGAATAAATTCCGGTGGCAGTTGGGGCAGTTTCCAGCAGTTGCTCCAGAGTTATCTCCCTTTGACTAAGATGATAGATAGCAGTGTGTACTAGTGAGGGATGTCCTCCGATCAGATCCATCAGTTGCCTAGCTTCATCACCATCTGACCAGTCAAGTTCGTAGCGTTGAGCTAACTGCTGCACCTCCTCTTTACTAAAAGCATTTAACTGAATTGGCAGCCCTACATTAAAAGGGGATTGGTTAAGTTGGAGGGGAACGTAAATTTCCGTCGAGTGAACCACAATCAAGCGGAGCTTTTGCCAAATCGGCAATCTTTTGGCTTCTTCGTACCATGATCGCAACAGGGGTAAAAAATCCTTTGCCACTTGAGGATGCTCAAAAATTTGATTTACCTCATCTAACGCTAAAACGATGGGAGTCTCAATTGAATTTAGTATATACTCTTCGATGTAAGAAGTAGAGCTAATTTTGCTCCCCAGATCCTCATCCCAATATTCATCTAGCTTCGCTTCTAACTGAAGCTGGCGTGCAATGTTGGCACACAGCCAGCGTAAAAATTGATTCAAATTACTCAAGATAACCTGATCAACTTGCTCCAGGTTCAAGCTGACAGTGCGATAGCCCTGGCGTTTAGCTGAGTCAAGAATTCTCATTAACAGAGAAGTTTTGCCCATCTCTCTGGGTGCTTTAATCCGCACTAAGGCTCCTGGTTTTCTTATTTCTTGATGAACTTGCTCTTCAAGAGGAGCGCGTTTTAGGTAAAAAGGGGAACCCAGAGGAACTGAGCCATTGGGATAGCGGGGCAAGGTATCCTGGGTTGCATCGCTCAACTCAGAAATTTTAGGATTTTTATCTATAGTCTGGGATGAAACCTCAAAATTCAGATTTGCAATTTCTCTCCAGTCAAGTGACAATTTACGACAGAGTTCTTCAAAAGTCACATAGTCAACAGGCTTACCAGTCAGAAAGTTGCTGACTGTAGCTAGAGCGAATCCTGCATTTTCAGCTAAAGAGCGTTGGCTAGGAAAGCCGTTACGTATAAGTGCAAGTTTGGCTTTGTCAAGACAATTCTGTTGCACTCTAAGTGATCTAGGCATAAAGAATTTTATGACAACTATATGGATTGTACCAGTAACACCATAAAAGTCAGTCAAAAGTCAGCAATTCTCAGGTAATAAGTCAGTATGCGGTGGGATTTGATGAATATATCGAGTTCCAAACACATGGAAGTAAAAATATGCAAGACGGCAAAAAAGTTATCCGATATATGCAGTCCAAAGGCTATAGAGTTCTAGCCATAAATATTGTGTACGTGGAAGATGTCAAAAACCCAGATACTTGGGAACCAAGCACAGGTGCTTTAAACACTTGGGATGATGTGAGATGTGTTATTAGAAGCAATGGGGAAATTTTACTGTCAAGTGAAGCTACTACTGAACCTGGTAAGTATTACACTGAACAACCCATGAATTCTAATGGAGCATTCAGGATTGCCTTTGGCAACTACCAAGACGCATGGAAGATTGGATACCACCATGAACAATTGGCTCTAGTTCAATGTGGAACTTTAAAAGGCTACCGTGATCTAAATAAAGATGGTAAGCGTACTGGTGACAAGATTTATGAAGGTGATAATTTCGGGATCAATCAACACACTACCAGCAATGCTCCTGGACTAGTTGGCAAATGGAGTGCGGGGTGTTTAGTCGGGCGCTACCCTGAAACTCACGCCAAATTTATGGAAATTTGCAAAAACATGGGTAGGGAAAAGTTTGATACCACCGTAATAGCGGCAGACGATTTTTTCGCTTGGAACGGTTAACTTATCACTTAATATAACTTAACTCGACTTCATCCATTTTTTCCTTCGGTTCGTTACAAAAGAATGCTATTAGCGAAACATTACTTGACATAAAAAAGTATTTTCGGCAATGCACTGTAAGTACAAGAACTTGTAAATAATGGAATCGGATCAAGAGATAAGTATACTTTGGATGTGTTTATAGCTACATCCAATAACTAATGTAATGAATTTTCTATCCTCCAATAGCTGCGGACACAATTAGCAAATTTTCTGGCATTTGATCCAAATCTACCTCCCAACTTAGTCTGTATTTACATCTTTTTGAGGACAAAAATATGAGTATAAAGCCAAGCAAAATCGAATTATATGAGCAAGAAGTTCTCAAGTTAGAACTGACTGATTCAGATCCAGGTAGCCTTAATGGTAGAACTGGCCCACATGGTAAGTATAACGGTCAAGCAACATCAGTAAAAATATTTGGTTCAGTAAGCTCAGGGGTAACTTTTTATGATGATAAAGAATTTAGAACAAGTGAAAATCGTGTTTACATTGAAAAACTGACAGACCAACCTATAGAAGTTTTCATTAGTAAGAACTTTGTTCTAACTGATGAGGAAATAGGAAGTGGAATTTTCTTTGGCGAAGAACCCGGTCAATATAAATATATTCTGTACAAAAAACCTAAATCTAAGTTTGATTGGGAAGGTATTTTACAGATTATTTTAGGCGGCACTTCTGGAGTAACAGGCTATGTAAAATCCTTTGGTGAGGTAGTAGGAAAAATTCTCAATGATGAAAATGAGCCAAAATCAAATAATTATCGTGTTGATAATTGCTCTAGCGTTAAATTTGGAGAGCCACCCGTAGTTTAACGAAGTATTTTCTGTTCTTAATAATGCGTACTAAATGTTATAGGCAATCTATCTCTTAGAAATTGCTTTTAAAAATAGCAAATTTTAGCAGATAGTTTGATTTGACCTTTAGTTTTAAATTTTTCATTCAGCTACGTACTCTCACATTTTTCTGCAATTAATTCAATTTCTTGAAAGGAAACTATGGCTAGAAAACAAGGAAATCCTCCAACAGTTCATACCGTAGAAACTGGAGATACATTATTTGATATAGCTCAAGCATATTATGGTGATGGCGATCAGTGGACAAAAATCTCTGCGGATAATGGTAATATTGCACCTGAAAGTTTGCAAATTGGTCAACAACTTCAAGTTTTAACAGTTAATTCTCCTTCACCTGATACTAACAACGTAGTTGTTTACGATGACTCTCAGTATCTTGGCTTTAGCCAAGTTCTGGGTGTAGGAAGTTATGACTGGGGACAAATTAAAAACGATAGTATTAGTTCTATAAAAGTTCCGGTAGGCATGAAGGTTATTCTTTATAGTGATACTAACTTTGGCGGACAGAGCAAAACATTTACGGCTGATACGCCTTATGTAGGTGATGATTTCAACGATCTTACTTCCTCGTTGATAGTCGAAATTGCTAACAATGCTCCTCCTTCAGGTAGCGGTTTCGCAAATATTGTGTCGCGTCAAGCTTACGAAACTATGTTCCCAAATCGTAATGGTTTGTACTCTTACGAAGGTTTAATAACTGCAACGCAGAGATATCCAAACTTCTGCAATGAAGGCTCTGATGAGCAACGCAAACGTGAGGCAGCTGCTTTCTTGGCAAATATTGCTCACGAGACGGGGAATTTACAGTATACCGAAGAATTGAACACAGCAAATTGGCCTCATTACTGCGATCTAAATAGTACTTATCCATGTGTATCCGGTAAAACCTATCATGGTCGCGGCCCGATTCAGCTGTCGTGGAACTACAACTATGGCGCGTGCGGGACAGCACTCGGCATTGATCTGCTCAATAACCCTGAACTAGTATCGACAGATAGTGTTATTTCCTTCACGACAGCTTTATGGTTCTGGATGACTTCCCAATTACCCAAGCCATCATGCCATGATGCCATCAATACGTCTGGCTTTGGTATGACGATTAACATTATTAATGGCGGTATCGAGTGCGGCAAAGGACAGGTGACTCAACAGGCACAGCATAGAATACAACTTTATCAGCAGTTTACCCAAGGGTTGGGTGTTACCCCAGGCGACAACCTTTCGTGCTAAAAGATCGCTTTGCTTTTAAGAAAGTTGATTGAGATAGAATCTTCTACTTAATTTATACTTTGGAGACAATATAGCAACTCTTTTTTCATATCGAAGTCTATATTGAGAACAAAGTCTGCAAACTGTCAAAAAAGTGTTGTCATAACCTATCCCTAAGAATAGAAATGAAGCCGAAATATAGCGGGTTCGGAGAGCGAAAGTCGATGATATCTAGTTTCCTCCTTCCAGAACTTGCGTCCAATTTGATGCACCCGACGCAAATTTTCATCCCATTGGGCGATTGCGTTTGAAAATCTGAAAAAACCACTATCAAATTTAGGCTACTAGTATTATGTCCATTGAAATCTTCATAGATACCAACTTTTCTGGAACAAGTTCAGGAGCAGTTAATTTTGACTCTGCCTTTGTTGGAGACTTTTGGAATGACAAAATTTCCTCCATAAAGGTTTACTCTGACACCTGGGAGTTCTTTGAACATGGAAATTTTCAAGGTAGAAGTTTGCGCCTTACCCCTGGGGAGTATCCTAGCTTCAACAATAATATGAATGATACGATTTCATCATTCAGGAAAGTGCAAGGCAGTTCATCGCCTACTCAATCAGCAGATGGTGTGTTCAAAAGAATACTTGACCTAACAAATTTAGAACGGCGTAAAGCAAATTTGTCTTTGCTCACCTTCAATTCCAAGCTAGCAGCAGCAGCACAGAAGCATTCTCAAAGCATGGCAATGCAAGACTTTTTCGATCACCGAAACATGGTGCAACGCATTCAGGCAGAAAGATATCAATATTCGCGTATTGGAGAAAATATTACGGCTGGAAATTCCACACCCGAACAAGCAATGCAAAGTTGGATGAACAGTCCAGGACACCGTGATAATATCCTAAATCCGCAGTTCCGAGAACTTGGCGTGGGGTACTACTTTCTAGCAAATGATACAGGTAGAGTTAACTATCAACACTACTGGACTCAGGCTTTTGGTACGCCCGGATAGGTTTCGCTTTGATGAAATTAGCGGCGATCTCTTCTTGCTCATGGGCTGTATTAGCTCATAGCACGAGGCATCGCAATATATTAATCTAAAGCATCTTTAAGTAGGGGGATCGGGCGTAAATGAGCAAGTTACACTAAGGCTGTAACAATTACTGGATAAGTTGCAATTAGATATTTTTCGCAATTCTTGATGTACCAAATAATCTATAAATTATTTGGTACAAAAATTTCATACGGCATAGCAAGTGTTTGCAGTTCCTGAATTTCCAAGCATTCAATTGATAAATTGTAATCTAGAGCTTGAATTTTGTTATTGATCATAAAAGTCAGAGATTATAGGAATAAAATGTTAAAATCTAAAACCCAAAAAATTCGTTTATTTAAATCTGAAATCTGGTTAGTTTTAGTGAGTTTATTATTATCTAATAACCCTACTAATGCTGCACCACCTAGAAATGTAGATAAGATAGAAGCTTGTGAAATATTGGTAGTGGGTGGTGGTTTAGCTGGGACTTCAACAGCCTACGAAGCTTTACTCGCAGGCCGTACTGTCTGCCTAACAGACATTACTGATTGGATAGGAGGGCAAGCTACTTCTCAAGGAGTTTCTGCCTTGGACGAAACTAGTGAACAGGTTGATTCAGGATTATTTCCTCGTGGTTACAAAAAATTTCGTGAGATGCTCAAGCAACACTATGGCAAGCAAAATCCTGGTGAATGCCAAGTCAGCCGTTCTTGCTTTTTACCAAGAGATGGTGAGAAAATATTGCGAGTGATGTTGCAACAAGCAGCCCACCAAGGTGGAGGTAAGCTAAAATGGTATCCCAATACTGTAATTAAAGAGTTAAATATTACGTCTGCTAGTGAAGGTAGTAGCAGAAAACTCATTAAAAGTGCGATCGCAATTCAGCATCAACCCCAACCTAATACCCCACCCTTAAACACTGAACCATTATCTCAAACGATAGAGGATACCTATAGTTATGAAAATTCCTCTCGTTTTGCTAAGACTATTGTCCAGTTTGTACCTGCTGCTAACAAAAAACCCTCAGCCAATCGTTCAGCAGATTGGTATGTAATTGAAGCAACCGAAACAGGAGAACTCATTGCCCTAGCAGATGTACCTTATCAAATCGGTATTGATGCACGCTCACTATACAATCCCTCATCCGCCAGCAGTAGCGGTGATCCTTACTGCACTCAGGGCTATACTTACACATTTGCTATGCAAGCAACCAAAGAAGCCCAAACCCATACCATGCCAAGTTTTTATCCTCAATACGCAGGATACTACAGCTATGAAAAGCCTCATCTTGCCAGCTTCCCGTTTGTATTTGCCTATCGTCGGATTTTTAAAAATCCTAAACAGCCCAAAATCCAAGAGAAATTTGGTAATCTCGCATTTATCAAACCCATGCCAGGAGATATTTCTATGCAAAACTGGACATGGGGAAATGATTATCGTCCAGGCACAGCTAACGATAACTTAATTCTCAGTCGTGATCAGATCAGACAAACCAGACAACTACAACCGGGACAATGGATGGGTGGCTTGCGTGTTGAAAGCCTACGTAAAGCCGAAGAAGTCTCACAGGGATTCTTTTACTGGTTGGTAGAAGGCACAACAGACTCTCGACTCGGAGATGGAGTCAAACAAGCAGATCGCAATCATCGTTATCTCAGAGGATTAGATTCACCGATGGGAACCGTGCATGGACTTTCCAAATATCCTTATATTCGAGAAGCACGACGAATTATTGGTCGTCCAGCTAGGGGATATGCAGGAGGCTTTAGCATCCAAGAAATTGACATCAGCCAAAAGAATTTTACGGATAGCTATTATCGCCAAACGTTAGGCGATCGCACATATCGCAATTTAGCGATCGCCTTGGGTAATACAGATGCGATCGCTCGCATTCAAAACAACGCTATACCTACTCAAGTCCAACGTACCCGTTCCCGTATCTATCCTGATGCTGTCGGTATCGGTCATTACAACATCGACTTTCACCCTTGTATGGTATCGAGTCCCCCAGAACAACAAGGAAACAGTGAGCGCCAAGGAATGCGCCAAGCTGAATCACAAACCTATCCTTTCCAGATTCCGCTTCGAGCCATGATTCCGCAACAGATTGATAACCTAATTGTTGCAGGTAAGAGCATAGCTACAAGTCAAATTGCCTCTGCTGCCTACCGCGTCCACGCCTATGAATGGTCTTCAGGTGCAGCTGCTGGAACAGTAGCTAATTTCGCCTTAGAAGAGGGAATTTTGCCCTATCAACTGATAGATCAACTACCCCAGCCAGAAAAAGAGCTAGAAACCTTACAACAACGCCTGAGACAAAATCAAAATCCTATCATTTTTCCTAGTGTTTCAATTTTGAATAAAAAGTAGCTAACCATCATAAATTAACAAAGAGATAAGGTAGCGGATGCAGGGAAGATAATATTTCTAATTTTATCTTTTTTATGTCAGCAGATAAGTTGATCAAGCAATGAGGGTTTAGATGAAACATGAGATTTTTGTTAGGTGCAATGATAACTTTTTATAGTTAACAATTTATAGTTAACAATGAGCCTTTCACAATCTAACCCAACCATTGGTAAGTTAACAGTACAAAACTGGCTTGGAATTTGGAAATAAATTTATGACTCGTAATATCTACGTACTTCTTGTTGGCATCGATAAATATCCAAATCCTGGAGATAGCCTGAATGGATGCGTGAATGATATCGAAGCGGTCGAAAAATTTCTCAATACTCGTCTAAAGTATCAAATTCACATTAAAAAACTCATTGATCAGCAGGCAACTCGACAAGCTGTGATTGACGAGTTTGAAAAACACCTCTGCCTCGCAGGTAAAGATGATGTGGTTCTGTTCTACTTCTGCGGTCATGGCTCACAAGAACTGGCAGGAAAAGAATTCCATATTTTAGAGTATGACAAAGAACCAGGTAAAAAAAAGCTGGAGACAATTGTGTGCTATGACAGCCGAACTACAAACGAAAATGGCAATGAAATTAGAGATTTAGCCGATAAAGAATTGCGGTATCTGATTGCCAAAGTAGCGAAAAAACAACCCCACATTCTTGTTGTGTTTGATTGTTGTCATTCGAGTTCTGGCACTAGAGACACAGACAGCAAAGAGAGAGTTCGGCGGTTGCCCACAGATAGCCGTCCGGCAAGAGCATATCATGAGTTTTGCTTTGCTTCTGATTTAGCGATCGCCCAAGACCTAAAACATGGGACATTTCCTCAAGGGCAACACGTCTTCATATCTGCTTGCCTTTATACAGAGACGGCAAAAGAAATTAACGATGAACATGGCAAAGGCCGAGGACTGTTCTCTTACTTTCTCCTCAAGGAGTTAAACAGTCTCAACGCTGCGCTGTCCTATAATGACTTGCTCAATGAAGTTAAAGGTCGAGTTCATGGTCGCAGACGAGATCAAACGCCTCAGCTTGAACCGATTGCTATGAGTCCCCAGGAATTGGACGGAATAGCTTTTTTGGGTGATCCAGAGGTCATTACACCACGAGAGCCATACTTTAATCTGAATTATCGCTGCGAAATACCAGATCAACAATCCGCAGAATGGATCATTAATGGCGGCGTATCGCAATTTTTGCAAGTAGACAGTGAACTGGCTATTTATCCAGAAAATTGTACTGTTGATGAAATCAAAAGCCAGTCCCGGAAACTAGGCGACGTGAGAATTACAGATGTTCGGCTAGAAGAAAGTGTCGTGAAGTTCATCTCTGAGTCTGAACCTTCAAAAGATTGTACTTACAAAGCCGTTTTAACTAAGCGACCTTTGCCGACTGTAAGCTTTTACTTGGAAGGTGATGCCCAAGCATTAGCGCAAGTAGAAGAAAAGCTAGCAAATTCGCTCTTTGTAGCAACAGAACGCGATCGCCACAAATCCCATCAGTATCGCCTCTACGCCCGGAAACAGCAGTTTGAAATTACGGATACCAGCGATCGCTTGCTAGTGGTTTCCATCGTCGAACTAAATGGCGAATATGACGTAAATAAAGCTGTCAAGCAAGTAGAACACATTGCCCGATGGACAAAAACACGGCAATTAGAAAACCCTAATTCCAATATTCCGAAGAATGCGATCGAGATTGAAATCACCTACAACGACAAGGTTTATACTAATTCCGATGTGCGGCTGGAATATATAGGTAAGCAATACCCAAAGATCCGGCTGAAACTTAAAAATACTCTCCCTCAACAACTAAAACAACCGCTCTACTGTGCTATTTTGGACATTTCCAACAGCTATGCGGTGAGCATTCTCAAGGTTTTTCCTGAAGGTGGTGACGGGGCATGGATTTGCCTTCACCCAGAACAAATATATCAGGCACGAGGGCAAGCGCGTTCAGGAGCAACTTTTGAGGATATCCCATTCGTGATACCACAAGAAGTAATCGACCAAGGCTTTACGGAATATCAGGACGTTCTCAAACTCATCATCAGTACGGAACCCTTAACAAATCTTTCGCACTTTCAGCAGAATAGTTTGTTACTTGCGGATCAAAAGTCCCGCGAAATGCTCACTGAGCCACCAGTTAGTGACTGGATGACAAAGCAGATCATGCTGACAATAGTTCGAGAGAAAGATAGTGTCGAATTGACCCCACAAACTGAAAAGGTTCTCTCTGCTGGTGTTCGAGTTACGACACCGCCGGGACTACAAGCAACTGCGACCCTCAAAATGCTTTCATCCACAACTCGAAGTATGAGCAGCATCGCATTACCTGCCCTTCTAGGTTATACGGAAGCGTTCCAATTTTCGACGAGTCGCAGTGTAGGTGAAGACGCGAGTGTGTTGGAATTAGAGGTCAATCCATCGACAATCGATGCCGTAAAACCAGACTCACCAATGGTGATTTCGGTTGATCGCTCCTTAAAGCCGAATGAACTGATTCTAGCTGTAGCTCATGATGGTGAGTTTTACTTTCCCTTGGGGATTGGGCAAACGAAAAACGGCAAGACTGAGATTAACATTGAACGTCTGTGTCAGCCTCAGCCTTTAAACACTAAAGAACGCGAAATTCGTCAAGCTATCCAGATATGTTTTCGTAAGGTTGTGTTAGATAGTCTAGGTCGAAAGTCTTCTTATGCTTGGTTAAGGAAAGCCACCCTCAAACCGGACGGCACGGTTAGCTACACCAACAAAGAAGATGTGGACACTGTGAAAGCAGCCGTTGCCAAAGCCAAAAATATTCTTCTCTACGTTCACGGTATCATTGGCGACACAGAAAGCATGATTCCCAGTGTGCGCTATGCCAAAGTGAATGCAAATGGGCAGTCCAAATCTTTAGAGAAATTGTATGACCTAGTGTTGGCGTTTGATTACGAAAGTTTGAATACATCCATCGAAGACACGGCTAAGGAACTGAAACGGCAACTCGCAGAGGTGGGGCTGGAACCAAACCACGGCAAGACATTACATATTTTGGCGCACTCAATGGGGGGTTTGGTGTCCCGAAGTTTTATTGAACAAGGCAACGGCAATCAAGTAGTCAATCATTTAATTATGGTTGGCACTCCTAATGGCGGTTCTCCGTGGGCAACGGTGCATGACTTAGCAACTACCTTACTATCTTTTGGGTTAAATCTCTCCTCAGTACCGCTTGTACCTTCACTATTGGAGAAATTGGTTGAGGCGATGAGTGTAACACTGCGAGAAATGCACACTACCAAATCTTCATTTATCAATGAACTCAAAGCGTTTACTGATCCCAAGTGTCCCTACAGCATCATTGCGGGAAGCACCGCCTTAATCGATCAAGCCTCTGAAGTGAAACAGTTATTAAATGCTCTGAAGAAAAATATGCGCCGAGCGATCGCACTTCCCTTTGGAGATGCAGAAAACGATATTGCTGTTGCTGTTAGTAGCATTATTGATGTGCCAAAAGGTCGAGCGCCTGCTGCTTACATTCCTGCGCCAATCGCCTGTGATCACCTTTCCTACTTCCGACAAGCAGAAGGATTGGATGCGATCGCTAATGCAATTGGTCGTGCCTTTGACTATCCGCCCGAACCTTCACGGCCTAGTAGTCCGCCTTCTGCCTCGGTATCTTTTGGTAGCACCACCACGACTTTTAAGAATGTACCAACACAAACGAGTGCATCCACAAATGAAAGCGGTTCCGTCCAGATAGATATTGTATGCCAAACACCCCCTTCTCCAACCCTAGAATCTACTCAAGTTTCGTCTCCATCTAATCCAAACCATGAAACTCGAACCACAAAATGGTTTGATACAACTCATGTGATAGCGATCGGAATTAATAACTACAAAAGCCCAATTGGTACACTTGACAATGCAGTAAACGATGCTGAAAAAATTTATAAACTCTTTGACGAGAAACGTCTACGTTCTGGAGAAAATATCAAGCCCCACATACTCACGGATGGGGGTGCTACCTTTGATGGAATTAAGGAACACTTAAAAACACTAGAAACTGAGGTTAAGGCAAACGATCGCCTAATCTTTTACTATGCAGGACACGGAATTGCACTGCATGGTCAGGAAACAAAAGATGAGTCCCAGCAAAAAACTAAAAGCAAACCTCGCGGCTATCTCATTCCCTTTGATGCCGAGATGGAGGGCCGCAAGAATTATCTATCTATGGATCAATTACTTGATTGGTTGGGCAAAATCTCATGCCGCCATTGTTTAATTATCCTAGACTGTTGTTATGCAGGTTCAGTTCAGTGGTCACTCGATAAAACACGAGAGGCTTTACTGGATAAAATTTACCCAACTGTTTTAGATAACTACATCAACAAAAAAGCTTGGTTTATTCTCACCTCCTCTGACGAAAATGAGACAGCAAACGATGGGGAGCCGATCGAACTCAACCCAGAGCAACAGCTAACAAAGAATACTCGTGGTTCAGGAAAAACATCAAACTCTCCATTTGTTAAGTGTCTACATGATGCCTTAGTTGATGGTAAAGCCGATATGTTTCCAACAGGTGGAGATAAAATCATTACGACATCCGAGCTTGAGACATACCTCAGCAATGTTACTAATAGAACGAGTCAAACAGAAAACCGCCAAACTCCGCAGCGATTCAAAGTTCCTGGCAAACATGAAGGAGGGGAATTTGTCTTTCTTCTCAATGACTTTGAAAAAGTTAGAGAGCAACTGCCAAAAGATCCAGATGTAACTGCTGACCATGAAAACAACCCCTACAGAGGCTTAGAGCCCTTTACAGAAAAAGATAAAGATTGCTTTTTCGGTAGAAAAAGAGTCACAGAAGAATTGTTTAATCATGTAGCGGTTCATCAGCTAACTGTTGTTGTGGGTGCATCTGGTTCAGGCAAATCGAGTCTTGTGAAAGCAGGACTCATCCCCAAGTTTAAGGAGAAGTTCCAAAAACCTGTACCGTCACAATCATCCCAAGAATTAAATATTGTCGCCCAAATGCGTCCTGGTCAATCGCCTGCCGATATTTTTAACAAAACATTAGAAGAGTTAAATCAGCTTCCTGGCGAAACAAAACGCCTGCTAATCATTGATCAATTTGAGGAAATCGAAACCCAATGTCACGATAAGAAAAAGAGGAAAGAATTTTGGCAAATACTCATTGAGCAATTGAAAACCCCAGCAAAAAATTTGCAGATTGTTATTACTCTGAGAGAAGACTTTGAAGTAATAGTACGTGGTCAATTTGAATCCGCTATCAATGAATATAATCAATCCAAATCTAACAAAGATGCTCAATTTCTGAGCGATTGGGTTGCTGCAAAATTCATTGTCCGAGCTATGGAGCGCGAAGAGTTGGAAGAAGCAATTGAAAAACCTGCCAAAGAAATGGCTGTTTTATTTACCTCAGAGTTAGATCCAAAGAGAAAGATTCAACGTCCTCTAATACAACAAATAGTTGATGAAGTTGCAGGAACGCCAGGAGCATTACCACTGCTGTCATTTGCGCTATACACCATGTATCGCAACTTTGCTCGACGGTATGTGAATGATAAAGAAGCAGGGAAAACACCTAAGCGGGAAATCACTTGGGAGGATTATGAAAGCCTCGGCGTGAATGGTGTACCAGGTGCGCTAACAAAACGAGCTACTGAAGAGTATGACAATCTAGTACATCAGTATGTTGAAAAGAACGGCAAAAAAGTTATAGAAAAAGATGCACAGGGAGAACCTCTGAAAGTAGAAAAATTAATTGCCCAGGCTCGACAAGAAATGGTCAAATGGTTGATGCTACGTATGGTGACTCTGGATGGTAATCAAATAGCCCGCAGACGAGTTCTCAAACAAGAACTAAAGTATGATGAGCGTTACAATCGTCAAAAATCGGAACAGCTTAATCTAGTTATTGATATCTTTGAGCAAGCCCGACTTTTAGTATCAAAAAAAGAATATGTTGAACCTGCTCACGATGCACTGATTCTCAAGTGGGAGCAATTACAAAGATGGATTCAAGAAGAAAAGGGAAGTATCATTCTGCGCGATCGCGTCATTCCAGATATTAATGACTGGCAAAAACTAAAAAATAGCGAAAAGCCTTTGCATTTTTACCAGCATCTTCTTAACGCTTTGGGAAAAAGTCTCGATTGGACTGTCGAGCAATTCGGGGTTAAAAGCGAGTTGAAGCGATTAAATAAGCAACAGATAAAGAATGCAAAGCGACAACAGAGCTTTGCTGCATCAAAAAATGGTGCTTCTTCTGGCAAGAATATCAAGTTGGTTCAGGAAACAGCCGAGACAGCCTCAGAGAATTTGCCTTCCAATCAGGAGACAACTGAGAGTAATACCACTGTAACTGTCCAAAAAACAGCCAAGCCAGGGCTAAAGAATTTTTTCTCCAAAGAGGCAAAAGCACAAACAGAGCTTTCACCAACGCAATCTAATAATACACAACATTTAAGATCAAGCGATCGCCTTTGGGATAAAGAGTCTCGACTAGAAGTTTTGGGTCTGCAATTAGGCAAATTGCGGACTGCTAAAGACAGTTGGTTGAACAAAACAGAAGCAGACTTTGTACTGCAAAGCCTGATTAAGCGCGAGAAGAGTCAGGTAGTGAGAAATGGTTTTCTGAGCATTGTCGGATTCGCCGTATTGCTACTGACAGTTTGGGCTTTGAATGAACAACGAAACACGCTGATTGAGCAAGTTCGGACATCTCGACAATCCGCAGAGGCAAACTTACAGGCAAACCGTGACCTAGAAGCACTCACGGATATTTTGCGGGCAAGAAAGACGTTTGATAATTGGCTATTAAGTATTTTCCCTAGAAATCAAGAGTCCAATATTATACCGTATACTTCTTGGATCAAGGTAGGAAACTCAGAATTAGAAAGAACACAAGTTCGAGGAACATTGTATAAAGCGATTTATGCGGCAAAGGAGCGCGATCGATTGCAATTGGATCGCGCAGTAATTAATAGTGTAGCGTTGCATCCCACAAAAGATTTATTGGCGATCGCGGGAAATCTTAACACTATTCGGCTGTTCAACAGTGCCGGAAAACAAATGGCGACATTTCCGGCAGACCAGAATGTTTCTACTTTGGCATTCACGCCAGATGGAAATTGGCTGGTAACTGGAGGTGGGGAAATAATCAAGCTCTGGAAAGTAGACGAAAAAGGAGCAATCGAAACATCTAAACCATTTGAAATAAAAGAAACATCTCCAAATTTTAATGTAACAGATATATCATTTCCACCTAAAAATAAACAAGAAGACAAGGTTGGTGATGATTACAAAGTACAGATAGCTGTGGTTAGTTTTCTTCAAGATAAAATGCGTAATAGTTATTACGAAGCCCAGGTTTGGGAGATGCAAATACCAAAAAATGGGCAACCAAAGCTGATATTTAAGTCAGCAAATAATCAAAGAGAAAATAATCAAAGAGAAAATAGCTATGGTGTAGCATTCCGACCAAGCAAAAATCAAGAACAACCAAATCAAATCGTCACTGTTGATGAGGGTGAAAAAATTACATTATGGCAGACTAATAATGATAAATTAACTCCACTTAAGACGATTAGCACAGGTCAGGTCAATGTTCAGAGCGTCGCCTTTACTCAAGATGGCAAGCTCGCCACAGGTGGAGAGAATAACACAGTAAAATTCTGGGAAATAAAAGAACAGAAAGAACAAACTGTCATCCAAGAGTATAGAGCATTTAATAAGCAGTCAAATACTGAAACAGGAACGCTACCAAAGATTGTCTATGGCATGGCATTCGGTGTAAATAATAAACTAGCAATTTTTGGTGAAGATGATGCGATTACACTGTTGAATAATTCAGGTTCCATCGACAACACAATTCAACCCCAGGATACATATGTCAACAATGCGATCGCCGGAAACATGGCGTACAATCCTACGAAAAAGCAAGTGGCGGTGATTGCCGGAGGACGGACAATTCGATTATGGGATCTGGAATCCAGTAAGCAGGTACTCCAGTTTTCGATCCAAGCCGAGAAATATGGAAATGCCATCAGCCTGGCATTCAGTCCAAGTGGCGAGGAATTCGCAGTGGGAACCGAAAAAGGATATATCACACTGTGGAACACTTCGGGTGAACTTCTTGATGAGGCGTATCCGCAATGGAATGTCAAGGAAAACCCTAAAACTAAGAATGATCAGCCTATTCAACGAATTATATTTGACCCTGATCGCACACAACTGGCAGTGTTTGGAGAAAGCGGTGATCTTGGGTATCTGTCGTTTGAGCAGCCGAACACCCAGCAGTTTAAGAACATTCAAGGGCAACCTGAATTTAAACCAGAGAACACAGATTTGGGTAAAATCAAGGACGTGGTGTTTGATTCCAAGTTCAGCAAGTTACTTTCCATTGACTACCAACAGAATTCTAATGTCCAATTTCGGAAAGATCCGTTGGCTTCGCCGCAAAGGGTTGAAACTAAAGCGAATAGTGTGGCGTTTAGCCCAAATGACCTATTCTTTGCTACGGCAGGCGAGGATGGTAAGGTCAAACTATGGAAATTTGATCAATTAAAAATGCCGTTTCTCGAATTCGATACTCACCAGAAGAACATTCAAAGTGTTGTATTCGATCCCCAGAATAGTAATTCACTTCTGACTGGTGGAGAAGATGGTACTGTTCGATTGTGGGATATCTCCAAAAAGAAACCTATCCCATTTTCTTTAAAAGAACAGAAGCCTGATAGTTTCGCGCTTAGTTCTGATGGTAAGCTACTGGCAACCCTAAAAAACAAAGATCAGCTTCTGATACGGGAATGGAAAGAAAGTTATGGCTTCCTACCTAAAAATATTTCCGAAACAAACTTGGCAAGAGGAAAGTATACCTATATTTCTTTCATGCCTAACAGTAACCGTTTGTTAACTGTTGACGAAGATTCTAACGTAAAATTATGGGATAGTGAGGGTCAGCAGTTTGTACCACTCAACGAGAATGAACCAAAGCAGCAGGTCAGTTGGGTTACTTGGAGTGAAGATGGCAAAATTCTACTTACTGTTAATATTAAAGACTCAAAAAAGGAAACAAAAAAAGGCAAATTCACCAAAAGAAAATCACACACAGTCAGGCTGTGGAATTTTGAAACCGACCAGTTCAAGGAGATAATTCTTAATAGCAATAGCGAATTAATTAGTTTGCAACAGCAAGAACAAATTACAAGTATTGCGTTGAGTGCTGATGGCAAGAAATTGGCAACGACCCAAATCGATCCCCCTGGTCGAATTAAGCTGTGGGATACATTACAAGGTGACAAGATTAGAGCATTCCAAACGCAGCAAGGCGAAATTAACAGTATCGCGTTCAGCCCCGATGGAAAGCGTCTAGTAACTGTTGGCGCAAAAACACTCAGACTATGGGATATTTCGGGGAATCAACTTGACTTAATACAAGATGATAAGATTGAGCGTGCTAGGTTTAGTTCCGATGGCAAGCTATTAGCAGGAATTAGAGAAGATGCAAAAGACAAGGTAGCCAGTCAGTTAATTGTGTGGGATGTTTCAGGTGACAAATTCAACACCATCTATGGACAAAAATCAGACCAGAAGTTCGCCGCTAAGGCTTTTCAATTTACTACCAACGGTCAGCTAGTAACATTTGGAGAACATCAGGTTAGCCTGTGGGAAATTGATGAACAACAACTAATTTCTCAAGCTTGCGACTTAGTGCGAAGATATCTAGAGAACAACCCCAATGTCGCTGAGAGCGATAAGCATTTATGCAAAGGCGTTGGCGAGGGTGCTCCACTAGATAAGTCAGTTGAACAACAAACTCTCACTAGTGAAGCATCTCCCACACCGATAACACCCCTACAAGCGATCGCCGGAGATTTTTATGGTAGGGGAGAAGAACAAGCTAGCGAAAATCTGATTAAGAAAAAGCCCAACAGTGTAGATGATTATATTAATAGAGGTATTGCCTACTTTAGATTAGGAAACAAATACCCAGACAAAGACCCATACAAAAACTACATAGGTTTTGCTATTAAGGATTACACTACTGCTCTGGAAATGTTTCCTACAAAGTCTCAAAGTGTTCAAGCTTATGTTAATAGAGGAATTGCTTACTCTACCAAGTCAAATCCAGATGATCAAGAAGAGGCGATCAAAGCTTACAACAAAGTGATTGGTGAACTTAATCCTAATTATGTAGATGCTTACATTAGCAGAGGAATTGCTTATTCTGCTCTTGCAAAGCACGATGAAGCTATTAAAGATTATGAAAAGGCTATTCTTATTAAACCTAACAATGCCAATGCTTACTATGCTCTAGGTTTTACATTAGCTCTCTTACCAGGAAAAGAGCAAGAAGCGATCACAGCTTACGAAAAAGCAGCAGAACTTTACAAGGCAGGACTTGGTAAAGAAACATATTTTAGAAGCACACAGCAGCGCATTCAGGAAGTGAAAGCTAAGTTGACTTCTAATCATTAGAAATGAGGTATTGAAACCTTATATCAGGGCGAACGCATCTAAGTATAGTACATAAATACTAAAGATAGAAAAAGTAGCGATCTCCTCAATACCGTTGCCAAAATAAGAGCATGAAGAGGTAGGGCGTTTCGTAGTAGAGTTATTGTCTCTCACAACGACAACTCAAAAACTACTGGCCGCCCATGCCCGATATTTTATCATTGTGGAAGATGCTTGCTAACGCAGATAAATGCGACAACGATGCGGCAATTAAACCAAATCATCCTGGCAATGTTAGCGATGAGTGGTCGAGTCACGATGAGGGGAATTGCCCGTTGGACAGGGGAACACGGTAGCTATCGGACAATGGGGAGATTTTTTTCAACAGTCATACCTTGGGCAACATTGTTTTGGCTGTTTTTTCGTAAACATTTGTGGCGAGATCAGGATGTGTACTTGCTGGCAGGAGATGAAGTTGTAGTCAGTAAGTCGGGTAACCAGACTTACGGGGTGGATAGATTTTTTTCTAGCCTAGCAAGTAAACCAATAAATGGTTTATCTTTCTTTGTGCTGTCATTAGTAAGTGTGTCAGGAAGACAGTCATTTCCAATTAAAATAGAACAGGTTATCAAAAGCGATACTCAGATAAATAATACGGAACTAATCAAAAAAGTCAAAACCCAAAAAAAGCGTGGAAGAGGACGACCAAAAGGCAGTAAAAACAAGAACAAAACCGAAGTGATATTGACATCTGAATTATTGCTAATTCAAAAGATGATTAATTCACTATTCGAGCTAGTAGCTAACTTTATACCCTTGACGTACTTGGTAGTAGATGGTCATTTTGGGAACAACAATGCTTTGCAGATGGCACGACAAGTTAACTTGCATATAATTTCCAAGCTGCGCCATGATTCAGCATTATACATCCCTTATGAAAATCCTGACTCGAATAAACGTTCTCGTCGTAAATACGGTGACAAGCTAGATTATCGTAATCTACCTGACAAATATTTATGTAAAAGTGCTATTGAGGATGAGATTCAAACTGATATTTATCAAGCTACTCTTCTTCACAAAGAATTTGCTCAGTCTCTCAATGTAGTTATTTTAATTAAAACTAATCTTAAAGCTAATACACGTAGCCATGTAATTTTATTTTCCAGCGACTTAGATTTGACGGCTGAGAAAATTATTGACTATTACAAACTTCGTTTCCAAATCGAGTTTAATTTTCGGGATGCCAAGCAATTCTGGGGCTTGGAAGATTTTATGAATCTGAGCCAAACTGCTGTGACTAATGCTGCTAATCTTGCATTCTTTATGGTCAATTTATCCCATCATCTTCTCGCTGATTTCCGTAAACATAATCCTGGTTCTAGCATTATTGACCTGAAAGCTTATTACCGTGGTTTTCGATATGTCCGTGAAATGCTAAAAATACTTCCTCAAAAGCCTGAGCCTATTTTATTAGCGCAAATTTTTGCCAAGCTTACTTCTCTGGGACGTATTCATCCCGTTTCCACAGGCATTGAACCCTCGTAAATTGGCTAAGGTATTGTCTCCTGCAATCAGTTTTATTATGTATGCTGGAGAATTTAGGCGATCACTCTCTTGCCCTAAAACCTACGCCATCCACTCAACCCAATTAGGGGCAGATGCCACCAACTGCCCAAACATCACAGGCTCTTGCTCCTCAAACGCCAACATCACACCCCAACGCTCGTCAGGAGTAAGGGTGGAGAGGAACTCTTTAACCGCTTCTACACCATCTTTCACTCGTTCCTTGAAACCAGCAGCGTAAAACTTGACCTGCTGCCACCAAGAATCAGTAGAGTTTTCCTGTCCCTCCATATCCTCAATAACGGGGAGTGGTATTGTGTCAGTGATTGGTGTTGGTATACCTATATTACTAGTGACTGACACCAACTCCCGATTTAACCACTTCTCAAAAATCACATTCCGCCTATCATCAGGAGCAACAAACTTATATACACATTCCCGCTTTCCTCTTGGCCCCAACCTTCCTACGTAAGTCAACCGCAAATCAATCTTGTTCAACAGCTTTTGTGCGATCGCCAGGGGCGTTAACTTATCGCTAACAGTCACGTTCAAGCAAGTCTTGATAAGATAACGATTTTCAACAGCCGCCCGTTTCAACTGCTGCATTTCCTCATCAGACCCCCGCAAACGTACCCCTGGCGTAAGCAATTGCAACAGCTTCAATTCTTCCAACAACCGCACAGAAGACAACATCTGCCCTTTGTTAAAATCTGGTTTCCAAATCGAATTCTCCCCAGCTTCAGCCAAACCCTTAACCCGTTTGCTGTCCCTGTTTACTAAAAACTGCCGCCCCACAGTCAAGTAATAGTGCAGACGCAGTTGAGGATACCAGCCGTCGTCGTCTTTTTCGACTAATTCAGGCGTAACCTCCACTTCATAACGCCGGGACAATTCACCCTTTCGCTGCTGATACCGTTCTTCTTCAGTCTTCACCCGCTTTTCTTGCAACTTCTTCAGTTCGGCATCAGAAACATCATCAGATTCAGAAACCCCCAAGCATTGACCAGAATATAATTCCTTGGAAGCTGCTTTCACCTCTTTAACAACTTCCTTGGTTTCGTCAGGGTCAGAATCGTCGGCATCAATAATCTTATAGCCATCAGCTACCAAACCCTTCAGCACAAATTCCTGGTAACGGCGCATTTCCACGTTAATGACCGCACCTCGCTTACCCCAAGTCTGCAAAGATTCGGGCTGAAAGTTCTGGTCAATAAACGAATAATCGTCATTGTCAGCCGCAGACAACAGAGCAATATTCGCCTGGGTTGCAATATCCTGACTCCGCAACAATCCACCCATAGAAGTTGAACCATTGCCCACAGTCCCCATCCCATACCGACTAACCCAGATGTGACGGTCAACAGTTTCTCTTAACCGTGCTAACATCTGCCGTACTGAGTCCACAGGCTGAACTCCCTGGAATATCTCCCAAACCGAATCAAAATGGCCTGTGATATTAATGGAAATACAAATTTCTAAATTCTGTTCGCCTCTTTAATTGTGCAACCCATTGACTGATTTGGTTACGTTTATCTGGAGGCACACGGTCAATGGCTGCTTTAATAACTAATTTGTGATAAATTTCACACAAAGAAGAAATCATGTTTATGTCTTGGCAATCTGACAAATAATCTGCGACTAATGCTAGATTTTCTTCGGTTAGCCATTCCTGAATTTCATTAATTTCATTTTCATAATCTGCCTTCATATTTTTAAACTTATTTTTTTCGTAATTAGAAAATCTACTCCAAATAAGTTTTTTTATACTTTCAGGACGCTCAGACATAATTTTAGTGATGTCTGTCCATTCTTTGGCATAGCGAACACGGTAAACTAAAGATTCAATACTGGATTCAAATATTTCTTCTGAACAACCTAGTAATTCAATAGCATAAATTAGCTCATTTTCATTTAGTTCTTGGCAATTTAAAAACCAATCTCTAATCGTAAAATTATAAAAAGCTAATTGTTTTTCTAGATTTTTAAATTTACGCTTTTTAGCTTCAATAATTGGTGTGAAGAAAAATAAACGAACTTCGGGCGGTACTTCTTTAAACTGAATATCAAAATCAGAAATAATCATTGGTATTTTAGGATTTTCTGCCACAGAATGTTCTTCTAATACCCACTTAAAAGATTTACCACAATTGGGACAATCAACTTCATATTGAATGACAAATTCAGCTTTTTCATAACTAAAGCAATCTTTGGTGCGAATTAGATCAGGCATTGGTTTGAAGACATGGTGGCAGTAAGGACAACACCTGCTTCCTTGAGTATCTGGGTCGCAAGAAACTGGCTCAAGGCTCCATTTTCTGTTGTCACATGGACGGCCAAGCCGAAACCAATTATCAGTCATGTCTAAAATAGTTGCATAATCTTTTCCTGGCGCAGGACGTAATACTCTACCAATCATCTGCAACCACAAGGTAACGCTGCTAGTCGGTCGAGCAATGACGGCGGCACTGGAATCAGGACAATCAAATCCCTCAGTTAAAATTGCACAATTACTGATAACCTGTGTTTGACCACTACGGAATCTATCTAAAATTTGTTTACGTTCAA
The DNA here is from genome assembly GCF_014698045.1 of Aulosira sp. FACHB-615. Taxonomy (GTDB): domain Bacteria; phylum Cyanobacteriota; class Cyanobacteriia; order Cyanobacteriales; family Nostocaceae; genus Nostoc_B. The sequence goes on along the minus strand of NZ_JACJSE010000043.1, from coordinate 7,022 downwards.
TGTTGCTCGTTTCGCCATCAAGATGCTCACAAGTGATTCCATTCGCACAAAAAGCTTGTGTAATATCTTGAGAGTGCTTGACGTTGACAGCAAAAATTACTGTCTTTTGACCACTACAAAAATTCTGCCACTGCTTCAATACCTCAGTTGGCTTGTAGTCAGAAGCAACTTCCTCTAATTCTTTACGCGTAAAGTCGCGTTTTAGCGGAACTTTGTGTCGAGAATATTTAAAGCCAGCAATTAATTTGTAATCTGTTAAGTGGCCTAAAGCAATTAATTCCTTAGTAGAAATCGAGCTGATCAGGTGGTCAAAAACATCTCGCAATCCATAGCCATCTTCACGTCTGGGTGTGGCAGTTAACCCTAAAATCAATGCTTCTGGGTAAGCATCTAATAATTTGCGGTAACTATTCGCACTAGAATGATGAGCTTCATCAATAATGACAAGCTGCGCCTTTGGGTAAGTTTCTCGTCGTGAAAGAGTTTGAATACTCGCTACCTGAATTAATGAATCATTCGGCTTGTATCCAGCTTTAATAATTCCTGGTTGTAATTTTGTCACTGCCGCTAGTTTCTCGGCCGCCTGGAGAATTAACTCTTCTCTATGAGCAACTACCAAAACACCTTCACTTTGGGCAGTCATCTTAGATGCTATGGCGGCAAAGATAATTGTCTTGCCACCACCCGTGCTTAGTTGCAGTAGTACCTTTCTAATTCCACTATTCCAAGCAGCAAAAGTTTTGGAAACTAAATCTTGTTGGTAATCGCGCAGGCTAAACATTCTTAGCTAATTTCTACTCCTAATTAGAGAAATATTTCTACCTATTTTAAAATCAGGAACCTCTATTTTAAAGTAATCTGTAGATGATGATTACCTAAATTTATATGAGTGCAACTATTCCCCAAAAAACACGAAAAAAACTCAAACAAGCGATAGGTGCTAAAATTTTTCATTCTGTTAATATCATAAGCGTCTTCCTTTTACTCACCAGTGGATTACGAATTTATAACGCAAATCCTGTGTTTGGTGGACGTTCTGGTTTACACATTCCGCCCATATTTACTTTAGGAGGTTGGTTGGCAGGAGGTAGAAACTGGCATTTTGCTGCTATGTGGTTATTTTCTTTAAATCTATTATGGTATGGACTTTATATTTTAATTACTCGACGTTGGCGACACCGATTTGTGGGTACTAATGACCTGAAAGCATTACAAAAAAGCCAAAATCCTCAACGCCTAATTTATGCTTGGCATCGAATTGTTTATACATCTATTATTCCTGTTCTGTTATTGGCATTATTCACAGGTATAGGTATGTATAAACCTGCTCAATTTCCTGGAATTGTAGATATGTTTGGCAACTGGCAAGCACTAAGAATTGTGCATTTTGCTTCAGTGCCAATGGTAATTGTATTTATAATAATTCATTCGACATTAGGGCGACAAGCTGGCGGTGAGCAACTACCAGAATCAATGTTTTGGAAGATATAGCCCTTTGGAAAGATGAGTTTAATCCATCAGGAAATGGGTAACAAACTTATTCCTCAGCACGACCTCTTCCTCAACAGGTGCAACTCAACCCATCCATTCCACCCAATCGGGAGCCTCAGCCACCAATTGAGAGAACATCTGAGGTTGGTTTTCTTCCATTTGCACCATCACCCCCCATCGCTCATCCGAAGTGAGTGTAGAGAAGAATTCTTGAACCGTATCAACACCCATTTCTACCTGTTCTATTAACCTTGCAGTATAAGATTTAACCTGTCGCCACCATGAATCAGTGGGATTTTCCTGTCCGTCCACACCCTCCCAATTATGACTGCCATCTTCAATAATGGGGGGTGTGGACGGGGCAGAATTAGGACGGGGGGCAAGGGTGCGGGGGTGCAGAGGGGAGGATGGATGTAAGTTTGCTCCCCTGCTCCCCTGCGCCTCCGATCCTCTGCTTTCAAGTCCATACATAGACTGCATCCTAGCCGCATACGCCGCATTCTGCGCTTGCTCTTGTTGCCGCCGCCGTTCTCGTTCTTCCCTCTGTGCTTGCCGATACACCAACACATTCCGAGCAAAAGCAACATCATCAGGGTCAAGCCGATAGTAACGCACCCGTTGACCATTTTCGGTAGGTCGTCGGGACAGGGTAGTTAAAGCCAGTTGACCCAAGTATTGACTCAAAATCCATACCGGGGACTCATCGAGTGGGATGGTCAAGTTGAGGATACCTTTAATATGGGGTGCATTGCGTTTAGAAAAATCCGCCAATGCCTGAATCATTGGTTCATCGCCTTTAATCTCCACCCCATCCATAAAATCAGTTAAGATCGCGCGTAACCCCAATCGGTGGCGCATTAACCAAGAAGTGGAATGATTACCCCAGTCGGTGCAGATGGGCAAGCGATCTCGTTCCGTCCTATCTCGTTCTGCCACAACAAAAGGCGGCGATACAAACTCTCGCCCGTGTTCGTCGGCGATCGCTTCAAGGGGCGCTGCTAAGATTGCTTCAAGTGCGATAATCTTTTTGATTAACCTTCCACCATTGTCTTTCTCGACCAACTCAGGAGTGACGGTCATCCCGTAGGTATCTTGGATGCGGAACTTCTCGCATTCTAACGCCTCTTCAGGTTTAAGATAATCCTGGTGCTGTCTTGCTGTGTAAGTCTTTCTGTCGATGTCCTTGGCATTGGCAACGTTACGATAATATTCCGCATCAATGGCATTCCCCACCGCTTTCATCAAACGCCGCGCAGCTTCATCCATATTGTCCCCGGCGCTGACAATCGTATTGCCCATTTCCGTCAGGAGCGATCGCAAATCAGCGCGTAAATTATTGATAGACCAGTTGCGTTGTGCTTCAATCTGGCAAGATGTATCCAGCGCCCAGTCTTTTTCAGCACCACGTTTACCCGTCTCTTTGTCAATACGAATGAGAAAGGCGGTCATCTCATTTTTCTGGAGAATCTTTTCTTTGATGTGACGGGCATTGGTTTGGGCGTAACCAAAAGGTGGACGCGGAGCGACCCAAACGTGCATGGGAACGTTAGGACGATACCGCCAAAGCTGTTGAGTGCATTCGGTGGCTGATTGGGAGACAGCATGAAACACCCCAAATATCACATCAAAATGGTAAGTGGAGATGTCAACCCCAGTGCCAAGGCTGGGAGTGATTAACAGCGCGTCAATATCTTGGATGGCGGTGTTAATCTCTCTGATAAAAATGACGTTTTCTTCGCTACCACTATTTTCAGAGTGAATAGTCCAGATCCTAAGCTGTCGATCGTCTTCTGATTCGGGTGTATCTTCTAACAATTCGCAATTTGCAAGTCGCAAGTCGCAATTCTTTAAACTGCGAATTGCGAACTGCGAATTGCGAATTGATCTCTGTGCTGCTACTTCATTCAAAGCACGTTCTAACTTTTTGATAAATCGCTTAGAGTCAGAAACGACCATCGGCTTTTTCCCCAGCATCAACTGAAGATGGATTTGGGCAACGATGGCGCTACTGTCTTCACCCTCATACCAGTGGACTTGACGACCACCGGAGCGATACTCGTTTTTGATAATGTATGGCTGTTCACCTTCTGGTCGCATCTTCATGAAAAAATCGATGGTCGTATCGTCCAGGTGAGCATCAGCCAAAACAACCAGCTTGGCGTTGTATACGAGATATTCCAGTACCTCTAAGATAGCTCCCCGGTGTTCCTTGCAAGTTTTGGACTTCAGCAGGTGGGCGAGATATTGACAAGCTTCGTCTATGAACAGAATATCGTAAGCCTGCAAGTTATTCGCCATTTTATACAAAGAATCTACGGTGATGCTTAAAGCTTTAGCCCTTGCCCAGTCTCCGCAAGCGATCGCTGAATACATCGCGGTAAGCAGGCGATCGCTGAGGTTTTTGAGCAGGTTCACCCGATGCCCGTTGTTCAAAAAACTCAAGTCTGGGTTATCCCTTCTGACAATGGACATAAGTTCAGTTTTACCAGTACCCATATCTGAAGCCAAACCAACAACCCCAGATTTTGGGAAGGATTTGATCACCTCGGACAAATAACGGGTATTAACGGTTACATCCGGCTTATACTTGTGTAAGCCTCTGGTTTTCTTGGCGAAGAACTGCTTTTGATATTCTTGCACGGTGAGAGCATCAGCAATCATGGCTGACACTGCTTTTTCGGCTTTATGCGAGAGTGCCACCACCCAGTCGTCAATACCTTTTTCTGGCCCTGGTAACAATGCCACTTCACACTCTCCACCAGCATCTAAGATGACGTTGGCGGTGCGGCGGATGGCTTGGAATACTTGCCATTTTGTTTTGGGTTTGGTTTCGTAATCAAACAAGATGACGAATTTGCGCTGTTGTTGCGCCATTGGGACTAAATCAGGGTGCAGCCGTTCAAAACCTTCTTTACCAACTCGACCATTCCAAATGCCGGGAAGTGCGATCGCTGCATACCCCAAAGACAGCAGACAACCAGCTTTCTTTTCGCCTTCTGTTAGGAATACTGGAATTTCTGAATGTGACAAGACCCAAGCCCAGAAGCCCAAAGCTTCACCTTCAATAGTAATGACAATGTTATCGGGCATTGGCACGTCATAGCGTATAGATATCTTTCGCCAGATGTGCAGGGGAACCCTAAAATACGTGACGCGGTTAGGGGTTTTGGGTGGGGATTCGTATTTGATAAGTTTACGGGAAGAATTGACAGTAGCCTCCCCCCTGCCTGTCTCTTCCTCCTCAAATCTGGGAATATCCGGCTTCGCCCTTCCCCACTCCATTGGTAGCCAGTCGTTGTGAGGGTCGAGTCCGTTTGACCACCAAGAACTGGTCATGGCAGCATATCGAAGTAAGTACCCATCTCGTAACCGTCCATCGTTTCGTCGGGCAGTTTGAGGTAGGGCATACAATAAATATTCATAGATTTCATTGCCGGACAGCGATCGCACGTTGAGCGTGATGATATCTTCGTCAACGCCACTGTTTAGCCATTCTTGTAAGTGATGTGGTTCAAGACTCATAATTTCCTCCAATAGACGCACGGAAAAGTTAGCGGTATGCACCCATACCGCTAGAGCGAAAACTGACACTGGCTAAAAAACTAAATTAAGTAGTACATCTGAACCAAGTCCAAATACTTTACACCATTCTGAAAAATTGGGTTGAAACTCAAAACAATTAAGGAGGCGTGATTGAACAAGTGGTTTTTATCTGCCAAGAGTGTGTGGTCGAAAAGTCAGATTGATTCTTGTCCTGACAACTTTGGTCGTTTTCGGAACCTGATGTACATGGGTTGATTGGCAGCCTGGGTGCATCAACAGCAGACTGCCGTGTTCCAGCCAAAAATCAGTAGGACTTCCACCGATGGGCTTAATTTGAAACTTGCGTACTCCACCAAGACTGATAGATGCGATCGCTGGGTCAAGTCCCATAGATGAATCGGTGTCCGAATGCCATCCAATCGAGTCCGCGCCTGTACGGTACTGATTACCTATAACAATGCGGAAGCTGTATCCGGTGAAGGCGATAATTCTGTCTCGCAGTTCGGCAAGTGTTTCTGTCCAGGGTAAGGGTTTGAGCAGTACGCTTTTTGAGTAAAAGTAATTACAGCCTTTATCACCGTACAGACATTCAAGACGAGGGATATCTGTAGTTTTTCCCAGCATTCGTATTTGATTCTGTTGCCATTGCAGGTGCAGACAGTGTTGATAGAGTTCGTTTGCTTCTTGAGTGGTTAGGAATTGTGGGTAATAGGTGACGGGTAAGGTTGGGGTGGATTCGGGAAATAAATTGAGTTGTTGCATATTTTCGTTCTCCTGAGTTTGAAGGCATTGCAACTAAGTCAAGCAATTTTTAAGTTTTGTAAAGAAATGTGTTAGCTTGTGAATGGTGTTTTAACCACTCTTTCCTTTGGTATTTGAAGCGATCGCGCGGGCGGTTGCTTTTTACTTTTTGACCAACCGCATACTCTTCTTGTTGGTAAAAGCCCCAGCCTGCCTTAGTGCTGCTGTTGGGTTCGGATGTGCGAAGAACTCCTCGATTGCTTTGGTTAATCCTTTAGCGATCGCAGAGTCATGGCAAGCATAGATGTAGACTGACTGTTGAGTGCCATTGACCAAACGATTTTCTTGGCGATCGCTTAAATGTGGGTAAAATGTGCGAACCCAAGTACCTAAATGACCACGATAATGTGAACCGTGCAGAGGTACTTTTTTACCAAGCTCGATTTCTGCAAAATTCACCACGCCCATCCATTTTTCAGAGGTAGCGCAAAGTGCTTGTCTGTTGTGTTCGGCTAATAAGTTAGCGGCGAAATCTTTGAAATGCTGCTCGATGTAGGGGTTGAGTTTGCCCCCGGTGAGGTCAGCCAAAGTTTTCATCGACTCAACCAAAGTCTGCAATCGTTGCTCAACTGGGGGTAAGGCAGGAGCAGGTGGTTGTTCTGGTTGCTGAGTTTGGGGCTTTGTCCAGCCCAACTTTTCTTGAATCCAGGCTCGAATACCAATAGTATTGAATGAACGACAGACCAGTCTTGCTTGTGGGTTACAATACCTGCCAGCTTCAAAGGCGTAGTATTCCAAGATGATAGCGATCGCTATGTCGGGGATGCCATCAGTACGCCATAAATTCAGGTTCGCGGAATCAAAACCTTGCTCCATAAGCATTACAGCTAATTTTGATGGTTCCAGGTTCGCGCTTTCTAATGCTTTACCAATGGCTTTGTCGCTAACCCCAGCCAATCTTGCAGTTGCCCGAAGACTGGCTTTAGCTTTACCTGATGCGTCAACTTCTATTTCTTGTTTAATCTGTTCAATAATTTGGGCGACTTCAATCTGTGACATAGTTTTATTTGTGTGATGAGTACAAAGTGTTGTGTTTGGACTTAGACATTCACTCGCACCAAGTCTTCTTCCCGCACCAAAGAAAAGCGATTGGTTGTGATGAGTGGTTCTTTAAAAGTAGGTAATGCCAATTCGACTAAATAAAACCAAGACTTCTCAATTAACTCAATCCCCAGAATTAACCTTTG
>NZ_JACJSE010000042.1 GCF_014698045.1 Aulosira sp. FACHB-615 | reverse complement strand
CGCCTCAATCGCAAGATTTTAGCTCATACCGTCTGTTTTTGGCTTAATCGCCACAATTGTGATCCTCTTCAATTCGACGCACTTGTTACGGAATATTAAGTCGCACATCGCGTGAACTAGTAAACGAAGGAACTGATACTGTCCGTGTTGGCTTTAGTTTTACACTAGGGGATAACATCGAAAATCTCATCCTCACAGGTAGTAATGCTATTGACGGTACTGGTAATAGCTTGAAAAACACCATTACTGGTAACTCGGCTAACAATAGCTTATTTGGCGGTGGTGACAATGACACCCTCAATGGTGGTGATGGAGATGATACCCTTGATGGTGGTAATGGCAATGATACTCTAACTGGCGGCAACGGCAACGATACTCTTGTAGGTGGTCTTGGAAGCGATCGCCTCACTGGTGGAACTGGTAATGATAAATTTGTCTTTGCTAGTTTGAGTGAAGGGATTGATACGATTACCGACTTTAGCAGTACAGATGATGTTCTGGTGATGTCTAGTCTCTTGACCAGCTTGAACTACGCAGGCACTAATCCAATTACTGACGGTTACATCCGGGGTATTCAATCTGGTTCAAATACTCTCATTCAGGTTGACTCTGACGGCATTGGTAGCAATGCAAGTTTTAAAACATTAGCCACACTCAATAATTTTACTGCTAGTAACTTCAGCCAAAATAACTTGAGTTTTTAATCTAAGAATGTTGCTTGGGAGTGATCAAAAAGCATTGGGATAACGTGCAGGGTGCGATCTCTCGTGTAAAAGATGCGATCGCAGAGGGTTGGTGCGATAACCCGACTGGTCTGTTTATCAACTCCTGTAAGAGTGGGGCTAAAGGGAAAAACACCGTTACCGCAGATGTTAGTGCTTGGTTTGAGTGGGCGAGGCGGCAGCGGATTGTGCTGGCGATGTCGGGTAATTTGGTTTATACGGTCAATGGGGAGGCTGTTGAGTTGGGGGAGATGATGCGGCGGTTTCCGGGTGGAGTAAGAGTAAAAGTATAGTTCTGCCCGTTCTGAATATTGAAAAGCCAAGCGCAGTGAGCAATCTTTAGGCAAAAGTGCTTTTAGAATGTCTCAAAAGGCTCAAATTTGCTTACGACCTTTAGAAATGCTTAACTGTTGGGAATTCTAAATAAAAGCACTATGAATAAAAAACAATATGGTTGCATCTACAGAAAACAGGATTTCAGAATGGAAATTTATTGAAACAGAACCTTTAGGGATAAGTGGAGAAGCTGGAGAACAATTCGTCTGGCAAAAAGTTCGTGAAAATTTTACTGATGGGGAAGGTGTTGCATTCTGGAGCTATCGCTCTTTTTCTCATGAGCAACAAATTAGGCGAGAGGCAGACATTCTGATTGTTAGCAAGGATTTAGGACTTATTATTATTGAGGTTAAATCCTTCACAATTGCCAAAATTAGTGAGGTTGAAGCTACTAGATGGAAAATGGTTTCTGGATTCTACAAAGATTACATTTACCCGTACCACCAAGCAGAAAAGCAACTTTACGCCTTATTAAACAACTGCAATAAAGAATCAATACTTAAAAATAAGGTACAAGGGAGAGTTATAGTTGCTCTACCCATGATTACCAAGACCGAATGGAATAACAAAGGCTTTGACGAATCACACCACACTTGCCCACCAATTCTTTTTAAAGAAGATTTAGAGAAGCACAATTTAGTTAAAAACATTCAAAATAAAGCCACTATTATTCAAGCAGCTTCTCCAAGTTTAAACGACCAACAGTGGAAACAATTGCTAAAAGTGATTGGTACTCCTAAAAATCCACCAGAGGATGAAATTAATGGGAATTTAAACAATAGCTTACAGTCTCCTCGCGCTCAAGTTATTACTAAACTACAGGATTGGATTAGTGATATTGATTGGCAGCAATTGGAAATAGGAATGCAATTTCCTCCAGGGCCGCAGAGAATTCGCGGCATGGCTGGTTCTGGTAAAACTATCTTACTTTGCCAAAAAGCAGCCCGGATGCACTGGCGGAATCCAGAGATGGATATTGCGCTAGTATTCTTTACTCGTAGCCTTTACAGCTTAATACTTGAATTGATAGATCAATGGTTACGTTATTTTAGTGGTGGAGAATTCCGTTACAATTCCCAAAATTCTAAACTGCGAGTTTTACACGCTTGGGGATCAGTAAATCAACCAGGACTTTACAGCACTATTTGTAGAAAATCTGGTGTTCAGCCATTAAATGCTAACCATTTTCCAAACCAACTACCTAACGAAGCACTGGCTTTAGCTTGTAAAAATCTACTTGATAACACAAATTTCACTCCAATATTTGATGCCATCTTAATTGATGAAGGGCAAGACTTGATTGTTGATAATCATCTTAAGTTTGAAGGCAGACAGCCATTCTATTGGATGGCTTACCAAGCCTTACGACCTGTTAACTCTAACTTGCCCGAACAAAGACGGTTAATCTGGGCTTATGATGAAGCGCAAAGTCTTAATAGTCTAGTAATTCCAACTTCTAAGGAAGTGTTGGGAACGGAATTAAGCCAACTCATTGGGGGTAGAGGTGGCGCATTCTATGAAGGTCGTATCAGAAAAGCACACATTATTCGTCGCTCTTATCGCTGTCCTGGTACTATTCTTATGGCTGCTCATGCTATCGGAATGGGCTTGCTACGTCCAAATGGATTATTAGCTGGATTTACGAATCAAAGAGATTGGTTGAGAATCGGTTATGAGGTAACAGGAGATTTTAGAAAACCAGGCTCAACAATTACTTTACATAGACCAGTTGAGAATTCACCCAATCCAGTCCATACACTTTGGGACGCAGAAGTATTGGAATTTCAAACTTACAATTCTCGTAAAGCTGAATTGGAGCAGTTAGTAGTAAAAATCAAAAGCAATATATTTGATGAAAAGTTGAAGCCTAGCCATAATATTTTAGTAATTGTTCTAGGAGATACTCAACTGCAAGATGAAACTGCAACTTATTTAAGAAATAGCGGAATTGATTTTTATCTTCCTACAGCACCAAAGAATAATACCTTTTTAAAGAATAATGCTAGTTTTCCTAATAAATTTTGGAATGAAGGCGGTATTACCGTATCTCGCATTCATCGAGCTAAAGGGCATGAGTCCAACATAGTCTATATTTTGGGATTAGACAATGTAGCAAGGAATGAAAGCAGTATTACACTTCGGAACCAGCTATTTGTAGCTTTAACTAGAACACGAGGCTGGGCTTATCTGAGTGGAATTGGTAACTACCCCATGTATGAAGAAATGCGTCGAGTAATTGAAAGTAAAACTACAGTTAACTTTACTTTTCAAAAACCAAAATTAGATGTAAGTGAATAAGTTTAAAAACAAACTTTGGCAAAAGCAACACATTTATACAAGAAATTAGTGAATTTTATATGACTCAATATTTGTTCTCAAATTTCAAAGATAATGAATTTGAAAATTTATTTCAACAGTTAGCAAATGTTTTTAGCATCTCGCAAAAACAGTTAACTGAAATATATGAAGAAATGCGGAAAGGCTTTGAGAGAGAAGACTGTATAGAATATAATTTCTCTAGAAGTATTTTTCATTCATCTAATGAATGTTTTCAGAAACTTTATGATGACGCTTGGATAATTGGAGTGGATATACCCAGCATACTTGAGCTAAATAACAATATTCAAGATAAAAAAACAATTGTCATCCTTGGGCAAGACCCTCGAAGGCAAAGTGATAAAAGAGTAGAAGAAATTGAAATTGCTACACCATACGCTCTACATTTAAAGTATTGCCGTGAAAAACATCGTAGCACGAGACTTTACTTTGACCTGATTAAAGTTTTACTAGAGCAAGGATACCGAGTTTATTTGACAGATGTATTTAAAATTTGGATTAGCCAGTCAGATAATGGAATTTATCATACTCCTCTTATTAAACAAGAGCAGGAGCGTTTTATTAAAATTTTGAAGTTGGAGTTAGAGATATTTGAGCCTCATGCTGTTATTACTTGGGGTCAAGTCGCCAGTGACGCAGTAAATAGCATAACCTCAAGCTTCAATCATTTTAAATTTCCTCATCCCAGTCCGGCAAATAATCACACATGGTCTAAAATGATGGGCAAGCCAGCAACAAGAGCAAATCGTATTGATTTTTGGCAAGAGAAAGTTATGAGTTTCTTGAATAATTTATAGCTACGTTTCTTTGCTTTCGGAATTTACACACAAAGGTCTGAATTTCTTTTTTAGTAAGCTATCGCACACCACCGCCCCTCACGCGACCCCAACAGTTTCATTGAAAGACCGCACTATTGAAACAATCCCGTCAGCATCATCAGCACCAAAAACTCCGTCTAATCCTTCGTAGTGCAAATCAGTGAATGGTGGTTCATAGAGTAAACCTGCATCCATTACACCGTTTTGGGTAAGGTAATCAATGATGGTTTCTACAAAACGAATTTGAGTAGCATTGAAACTACTGCCCTCCAAATACCGAGCAAATGCCTGTTTCGCAGCATTCCTGTTCAGTCCAACCAACTGGCGAATGAACAGCTTGAGGTTGAGGTTCTTCCCGCAGACTTCCTCAAACCTCTCCCGGCTTTCAACGGCTTCGGCATTGAACAGCAATTCTTCTAGGGACAGTAGATCAGCATCGGTTAGTGGAATGTTGCGCTTGAGTTTGGCGATCGCTATATGGTTCTCATGCTCTCGAATATACGCCTCTACCTTCTTCCGGTACTGGTAAGGATTGAAACCAGTTTGCTTTGTGGGTACGCCAGTCTCAACAATTTCCCCCAGTTCATCCTCAAAATTGGTGTGAACAATCTGCTTTTCTTTAGGATCGATGAATTTCACTAAATCCCGCAGTTGACGACGCATTTGTTCAATCAACTCTGGCGTTATGTCCTGCCACCAAGATTCAGTTTGGATATCTGCAATCAACTCAAGTTTTGCTATTAACTACATCCTATTTTTGTAAAAATTTCAGAAACTCTTTACTTAGTTATAATTATTGAAAGAATTGAGAGTAGGGTTCCAAAAGTATTTTTCTGCGCTTATAATCTATTGTAGTACGATAATTCCTCAGAAAAGGCTCACCTACCAAAGCATCTACATCAGAATTAAAGGGTATTATTGCTAATCTACCAGTCTCAAATTTTATTCCATTTATATTGCCTTGAATACTTGGCATATTTTCATTATAAATTGTTCCTGATACTAATTCTGTTTTTGACTGAGTACGTGGATAGTTAGCAAAATGTTTTTGTGCAAATTTAATATTGACTGCTAATCTACTAGTATTACCAGTATCAACTTGAAACCGGGCTGGATAGTTTGCTAATTTACCTAATATTATTAAATTCTCATCATCCCAAATCATATTAACTAAATTCTTTTTAAGATTTTGATTTTTAGTTATATCATAATCTTTATTGCGTAAAACTATTTCTTGTTTTTGATAATCAATGGTTAATATAATATTTTGAAAAACAGTATTACCTAATATTATTTCATTAACTCCCTCTGCTTGGGCTATAGAAATATTCTGCCCATTAGCTTTCTCTACTGTTTTTTGTAAAATTGTAGGTAGATTTTCTAGCTCAAAACCACCTAATTTAATATTGGGAGCTAAAACCCATTCCCCTAATATGCGATATTTTCCCCCGACACCAAGCATTTGTATTTGTTTTCCTGTTGGTTTTGATTTTAAGTTTAGTGTTTGAGGCCATGAAATGTATGTTGCACCAGTATCAAGAATACAGTTAACTGGTTTACCCGCCCAAAATGCCTGCACATATATTAAGCCTTTCTTTTGAGTAAAAGGCACTCGAACTTCTTTATATTGTTGTTGTGAATTTAATCTCCATCTGGCTGTAGCAAAAAGTTGGCTAAGATTTATTTGGGAATTTTTAGCTTTGTAAGGATTTAGAAACAAGTTTGAAGTACCAATAATTAAGCTCAAAAAAATCAGCCCTAAAATATATGAATTTAGTAACTTCTTTTTCATACTAGTTCACAATTTTTAAACTGCTCAAAGTCGCGGATGCCATCAATGATGCGGTAATAATTGGGTTTTCCTTGAAATGACCAGTAGGTCATCGTTTGGTAGATGTGCTTGAGAGAATTTTATTTGACTTTTCATTATATATAGCCAAACCTTTTTGAGCTTCCCTCAAACTCTGATTTTTATCTAATCAGAATTATTAAAAATTAGCTTGTAGGAAAGCTCAGGTTATTTTGTGGTTTGAAGGTTTCTATGAAAAGTTAGATATTCGGATAAACAAGATTATTGTCTAACAGGTTTAAATTTTTGTACAAATTTAAGCCAACGAGTAGTTTTATTGGGATCTCGTTCTATATCAAGGATACCAATTCGATAATTTCTGATTTCAGGAGGATGATCCTCTCCCTGTGAAAATTCAATTGCTGTAGGCTCTGGACTACGAACTTTGTAAGCGTTTACTATAGTATCGGCAAGGCTACAGGAAATTTTGAAAGTCCCCATATCAATATTGCCTCTACCAGCATAGTAGTGCCAGTCAATACCAGGGCTGACTATTCCCTCCTCACACATAAAAGCTGTAACCTCGAACATTTTAGCAATATGAAAATCATATTTCCTTAAACGCCCTATATGACGTGCTGTAACATTATTTTCAGGAACAGTAATATATGCGTCACCTTCATCAAAAGCTATCTGTGTTACAAGCTCATAAGACTTATTAGCTATTTTTACTACAGAATTTACGGGTTTATTAATAGTTTGTGAATTGGCTGATGATGAAAATGGTATAAATGAGGGCAATATTGTTAAAAAAATACTGCTTATACTATTAATTATCAATATATTGTTCACAAGAATTCGGTGGTAAACTGCATTTTTAATATAAGCAATAATATTTACTTAATAAATTAGTAATTCTTCTGAAAGTTTGAATGTTAGTGGTATGAAAGTATGTATTTAAACGTAAAACCTTTAAGTAAATTCTCAATACTTACTAAAATTGTCAGCATTAAGAATACTCTAAGTAATACCTTTAATAATCATGTTGCTAACTAATAAATTCATTAATTATAACTACAGGTTTCACATTTATCAAAATCTCATTTTTGCTAAGTTAATGTTTTTCAATCACTCCTCCTCGTCTACAACATCGCTAAATGCCAAATCGTCTACCACTAATACTGGCTTGCCAATAGCAGCTTCAATTTTGGCAAGTATCATACGTTGACGCGATGCCATAAACTCCTCAAAGTCATCTTTTCGCAGGGTTACTGAATCAATTTGGTGTGTCGCCAAAATTGCGTCCATACCTGCATCATCAAGCTGAACATTTTTATGCTGTTGAAGCTGAATTAAATACTCACTCGGAGCTTTACCGCCAATCATGCGGTTTGCTTTATAGGATATGGGAGTTTTGTTGAGAATAGAGTTATAACGAGATGCGGGAATCCCTTGCTTGTCACACCAACTCTTAGGGAAAATATGATGGATGTCAAGCTTGCGTTCTTCCCAATCGCTTTCATCTAGATCCTGAATAGTGGACTTCCAAAAAAAGTCTTTAGCACCCTCACGCTGAATTAAGGCATTAACACCTTTATATGCAGCACTAGTTCGGGAACGTAAGCTTCCTAAACGTGCAGGTTGAAAGTTTGCATCCCGAACAGTATTAGGTTCTTCCTTACCATCCTCAATCCAGTCGATAAGCTGTTGAATATCTAAAGCCATACGAGTTTCAACTGCGCCGCCGTACAATTCGCCAAGGATACCGCACCAGAACCAACGGGCAATTTTTTCGTAAACTTTCGGTTCCAGCCAGCGATCACCTAACAATGCCATGACTGCGGCAAGAGGAATAAGTTGCGTGCGGTAAGGCAAATCGCCAGTTGAGAAAAACGATTCCTGACGCAAGAATTTAGCTGCTTTCCAGTAACCCTGCACAAGAGACTGTTGCCACTTTTGAAAAGCATCTACAGGTAAAGATAGAACAGCTTCACGCTTGGCAGTCACACCTGTTACTTGTTTACCTGTTTTACCTGCTTTTAGGTCTTGCTGGCGTTTCTCCAAAGTGTACAGCAGTGTCAGCCCTTGTAAAAATTCAGTAGGCTGGACTTCACGTAACAAACGCTGCTTTTTCAGATGTGACTGAATACCTTCGATCTTTTCTTGACTATTACCAAACCATTCATCCCGCAAGTTAAGATTATCAGCAGCATAGCTGGCTGTCACTAGTTCAAAGACTGTTAATGGTCGCCTCCTGTATTTACTTTTTCAAATACAAGACATACTGCCTCTTTTGTGTTGTTGCGGTTAAGCTCGATGATTGGTAATTCATAATAACGAAACGCATCAAGAACTTGGGTACGAAAGTCCATATAGCGATTCAATTTATTTGACTTATGAGTGAAGTCGTACTGGTTTAATCCTACTTCCCAAGCACCTGCATTAAGTATTTGATTACAAGGGAAATAAAAGTGTTCGTATTCTTTCTCTGGCGTACTAAGGTCAAGCTTGACATCACGCCCAAAGTTTTCCTTTTGAATGCGATCTGCATCAATGCTAATAATCGCGCTTTCGTAATGTTCTGGCCCCAGTAAGGCTGTTTCAATATCAATATAGTAATAACGCTGTACTAGCTTCTTCTTAGAATCACGAGTTTGTACAGGTTGCGTACATATCAATACTTGTGTTAATGAAGTCAGCCTTTGTTGCCCGTCAAGAAGCAGCTTTTTCAATTTATCAATTGTTGCTTGTGTTGGATCTACTCCTTCAACAGGTCTAGCTTTAAACTTAGCATCGCCACCAGCCTCAAGTAACATAATTGCTCCCACAGGGAAAGCACGCGCAATACTAACTAAAAGGGAACGGATGTGTTCGTCATCCCAAACCCAACCTCTCTGAAAATCAGGCAGTTGAATTTCACCTGTCACAATACTATTTAGCAAAGTTTGCAGTCTTGTTTTTGTAGAATCGAATGTAGACATAGTAAGAATTTTTTAGTTTAGCTTATTGTTTATTCAATTTCTTCTAAGCACTAGTGAAATAAGCGATAGCATTTATAACGATGGCTTTTTAGGGCATTTACCTGTTGTGTGCGATTGAAGATTTGTAGTTTTAACTTTCACACTGCAATAAGGGCAGGTTGTTTGTGAAGGCAATACTACTGAAGATTGGGGACGAAGAGTTTTCTTGTTAGACGATTTTGACAATGATGGAGCAGCTAATATTGTAGTTACTGAAGAGCTAGATTGATTTGACTTAAAAAGTCTATGAACATTAACCTTTGAGAGGATCACATTCGCAAAATCTTCAGTTGAAATAGATTGAGAGCCAAAAATTAAGTGATTTCCATCAAAACTTGAGTAATACCCTTCATACTCTTGTCCGCTATAGTTAGCTACAGATTTTCTAACATCCATCTTCAGCTTGTGTTTTAATTCATCAAGTTTTAAAATTTCCCCTACTTCTGCATTATCTAAAAACGTTAATAAAGTTGACTGGCATCGTAAAACAGCTTTACTAATTAAAAATGTATTGCCTCCAAAGTTTATTTTCCAATCACTTCTAGTAGGAGTTGAGATTTCTTCTCCTTCTGTCCTTAACGCATTTATTAGTGCGTATGCTTTACCCATAGGGTCATGGATATGTTTGAAATGGTTTGGGGCGTGGACTGGATGCTGGGAACGATGACTATACCAATAAGCTGATTTCTTTATTAGTTCTTCAGCTAGAGAACGCTTAACATATTGCTCAGGAGCTATATTAAGAATTCGCTCTCTTTCTTGTGCATATACTTTATTTTGTTCCATAAAAATATTTTTTAATCTGGTTTAAACCACTCATAACAAATCAATTTAGTGTCTTGCTGCTGGATAATTTTTTAAATATTGAAGTTGCCATCAGCTTTTTCAAGATAGAGTATTACGTTAAGTCTTCCCCTATTAGCAACTTTTTTAACATCTGATTGAAAAATGAATTTCATGAAACTTTGCAAATGAATATAACAGTTCTCAATGTAAAGCTGATCAGCTATCAATAATTTCTGAAAAGTCTGTGATTAAGATCACATTTATTAGAATTTACTTTTCGTTAACAAAAATTTTCCTTGAAATAGCTGATTTAGGTAATATCATCAGTCTCAGTATACTTAAGCGTCTATTAAAACAGAAAAGACTTCTGAGCATCCTACTTGCTTGCTCAGAAGTATTAATTAAGTAATTATTACTAATCTACTAATTAATCTGCGTCAAATATTTTATAAAAATGTAACCTAACAATGACGGAAACCGTGAACCATTCACCCGGTTCTATAGTCAGCTGTCGCAGTCGGCAATGGGTGGTACTGCCTTCGGAAAATCAGGATGTCATTCGCCTGCGACCACTTTCAGGCAATGAAGATGAAATTGCTGGGATTTATCAAAAACTTTTAGAGAGAAATCTAGAGAAGATTGAATCAGCAACATTTCCTCTACCTCAAGCTACTAGCGTACAAGACCATGCTGCTGCACTCTTACTTATGGATGCTGCACGTCTTTTACTCCGTAGCGGAGCCGGGCCTTTTCGCTGTTTAGGACGATTATCTCTGCGTCCCCGTCCTTACCAGTTAGTACCTTTGTTAATGGCTTTAAAGCTAGAAACAGTAAAACTACTGATAGCTGATGATGTAGGCATTGGTAAGACTGTTGAAGCTGGATTGATTGCTCGTGAACTGTTAGACCGAGGCGAAGTCAAACGAATCGCTGTGTTATGTCCACCCCATCTATGTGACCAATGGCAGCAAGAATTAAGCGAAAAGTTTCATATTGATGCAGTAGTAGTACGTTCTGGTACAGCTTCTAAGTTAGAGCGAGGCATACCCAACAATGAGAGTATTTTTAGCTATTACCGCCATGTAATCGTTAGTTTAGACTATGCCAAAGCAGAGCGTCGTCGTGCCAGCTTTATAACTCATTGCCCTGATTTAGTAATTGTTGATGAAGCGCATACTTGCGCCCGTCCAAACAAAACAACAACATCACAGCAACAACGTCACCAGCTAATTACAGAAATTGCCCAAAAAGCAGAACAACATTTAGTATTGCTCACTGCAACTCCTCATAGTGGAATTGAAGAATCTTTTCTGTCATTGCTTGGCTTGTTAAAACCAGAGTTTGAGCATTTCAACCTCAATGGTTTAACAGAGAAAGAACGGGACAATTTAGCCAATCACTTTGTTCAGCGCAGACGAGCAGATGTTAAGCTTTGGCTGGGCAATGAAACTCCTTTTCCTCAAAGGCATTCAGAAGAAAAATCTTACAAATTATCGAAAGAGTACAGAGAATTATTTGATGATGTCTATGACTTCGCTCGTGGTTTAGTAAAAACAACTACGGCAGATATGAGTCATGCTCAACGCCGCGGAAGATACTGGTCGGCGTTGGCTTTGATTCGTTGCGTGATGTCTTCACCTGCTGCGGCGATCGCTACTCTAAACCGACAAGTTGGTAAATCAGGCGATCGCGATTCTTTAGTGGCTGATTTAGACGAAGACCTGATGAGTTCTTACGTCCACGACCCCACAGAACAAGAACAAGCAGTTGACGCATCACCAACTGTAGTCATAGAGCAAGGGCAACAAAGCTACAAAGACACCGATAAACGAAAGTTAAAAGCTTTTGTGCAAGCAGCCGAGAAATTGCGGGGTGATAAAGACCAGAAATTGCAATCTTGTATTGCTACGGTAGACTCTCTGCTCAAAGAAGAGATGAACCCAATTATCTGGTGTCGCTATATTGCTACTGCAAATTATGTAGCTGATGCTCTCAGGCAGAAATTAGAAAAGAAAGGTAGTCAAATTCGGGTAATTGCTATTACTGGGGAACTGTCAGAGGATGAAAGGGAAACTCGTTTGGAAGAGTTAAAATCCTATCCTCAACGGGTACTAGTAGCTACTGACTGTTTGAGTGAAGGAGTAAACTTACAAACCCATTTTAGTGGTGTAATTCACTACGATTTACCCTGGAATCCCAATCGACTTGAGCAAAGGGAAGGACGTATTGACCGCTATGGTCAAACTGCCACTCAGGTAAAAGCTTGTTTGCTTTATGGTCAAGATAACCCTGTTGATGGGGCAGTTTTGGATGTTCTGATTCGGAAAGCTGTGCAGATTCATAAGTCTTTAGGGATTACAGTTCCCGTACCAATGGAAAGCACTACTGTAGCCGAAGCAGTATTCAAATCACTGTTTGAACGTACTACTGAAGTTATTCAGTTATCGCTGTTTGATTTTCAAGAAGAATCTGCGGTTGATAAAGTACATAAGAATTGGGACAACGCCGTAGAACGTGAAAAAACTAATCGTACCCGTTTTGCTCAACGTGCCATCAAACCAGAGCAAGTAGAACAAGAACTCATCGACTCTGACCAGATTTTAGGGAATGAACAAGATGTAGAGCGATTTGTCATTTCTGCTTGCGATCGCATTTCTTATTCTTTGATCAAGAAAAAGCAGGGATGGTTATTACCGCAGCCACCAGATTTTCTTAAATCCACGTTAGGCGATAAGTCCCGTTTACTGACATTTACTACCCCAGCACCAGAAGGCGTGGAATACATAGGACGGAATCACCCTTTGGTAGAAGGTTTAGCGCAATACATTTTAGAAGATGCACTTTCTCTGGCGGCTGAACCAATCGCAGCAAGATGTGGGTTCACTACAACTAATGCTGTTCAAAAGCGCACAACTTTGCTGTTGGTAAGGTTACGGCATTTGCTAGACAGTTCTAGACGTACTACAGAAGCGAGGAATACTACATTACTAGCAGAAGAATGTGCAGTTATCGGGTTTACGGGTTCTCCTTCTAGTCCTAATTGGTTGCAGCAGTTAGAAGCAACTAGATTATTACAAGAAGCAAAGCCAGTCAGCGATTCTGGTAAAGCTATCAAACAGGGAGAAATTGCTGAATTACTTCCCAGGCTAGAAGAACTACAGCCAGATTTAGAAAAGTTTGCCAGCCAAAGGGCGGAAGAATTACTACAAAGCCATAAGCGGGTGAGGGACATTACCAAAGAAGGTCGAATCCGCGTTACTCCTCAATTGCCGATGGATGTTCTCGGTGTTTTTATTCTCCATCCCGGACGTAAGTAATCTTTTATTTTTAATTATTCTAGATATGAAAACTACATTAACTGCACTTCAAATCGAAGGAAATCTACTAGCTCCAGATATGACTGCCCAAATCTTAGAAGGCAGTCTCAAAGGGCAATCACCTGAAGACTTTGGTTTTAACAAAACTGATAAATTAGCTGATGAAATTGCAACTGCTTGGGGTGATGCTAAAGCATACTGGGCCGCATTCCAACGGGCATTAGCAAGGCTAGATGAAAATAACTCAGCTACAAGTATTACTCGTGAATTATGGTCAGTACCATTACTACAGAGTTTAGGTTACGACCCCGTATATACTGCAAATGCCGAAATCGTAGAGGGGCAAACTTATGCAATTTCCCACCGTGCAGAACTAGGAGAAAATAAACCACCCATTCACATTATTGGTTGTCGGCTAGAAGTCGATAAGCGTCCTCCTAGCGGTAATCCCAGACTATCAGCACACGCACTGGTGCAGGAGTATCTTAACAAGACAGAACATCTGTGGGCGATCGCTACCAATGGTTTTCGTTGGCGGTTACTACGTGATTCTTCTTTGATGACTCGTCTTACTTACATTGAATTTGACTTAGAACAAATCCTTCAAGGTGAGAACTTTGCTGAATTTGGGTTATTTTACCGCTTGTTTCACCGTTCCCGCTTGCCTGAAGGTATGGATGATGCGGATAAGTGTTTGTTGGAATATTATCACCAAGAAGCAAGGCAACAGGGTGGACGGGTACGCGATCGCTTACGGGATGGGGTAGAAAAAGCCTTAATTCAGCTAGGGAATGGTTTTCTACAACATCCTGCAAATGAAAATTTGCGGCAGAAGTTTACAGATGGCAGTTTGAAGGATATTGATTATTACCGTCAATTGTTGCGGTTGATTTATCGTTTACTTTTCCTAATGGTGGCAGAATCCCGCAATTTATTATTAATTGGGGATGATTTAGAGAAAGCACGAATCTACCGAGAATATTACAGTATTGAGCGATTACGAGAGTTAGCCGAAAGACCTCATTGGCGACGGGAGGGTTTTCAAGACTTATGGCAAGGTTTGCGAGTTACTTTCCTACTCTTTGATGAAAACTGGCGCGGAGAAGTATTAGGGTTATCTCCATTAAATGGTGATTTATTTGGTTCTACAACTCTGCCTGCTTTAGATGATTGTGCAATTGATAACTACGATTTATTGGTAGCACTCCGCCATCTATCCTTATATCAAGACAAAGCACAACTGCGGCGAGTTAACTATGAGTACCTGGATGTTGAGGAATTAGGTAGCGTGTATGAAAGTTTACTTGATTTTCATCCGCAAGTATTGACGAAAGGGGGAATATATCAATTCGCGTTAGTCTTTGGTAGCGATCGCAAAACAAGTGGCTCTTACTACACGCCACCGCAATTAGTACACCAGTTAATTAAAACAGCGATAGAACCTGTCATTGAAGATAGATTAGCCCAAGTTCGTAGCCAAACCCCCACCCCATCAAATCCAGATGAACTAAGGCGTAATTTAGAGCAAGGTTTACTTAATCTCAAAATTTGCGATCCTGCTTGCGGTTCAGGACATTTTCTTTTAGCAGCAGCACGTCGTGTTGGTAAAGAACTAGCTAAAGTACGCACTGGGGAAGCAGAACCAGGAAGTCAACCATTAAAATTAGCGGTTCGGGATGTAATTCAAAATTGCATTTATGGAGTAGATTTAAATCCTTTGGCGGTGGATTTGTGCAAGGTGGCTTTATGGATTGAAGGTTTCCCTGGTAAATTACCACTTAGCTTTTTAGACCATAGGATCAAGTGTGGTAATTCCTTGGTAGGGGTATTAGATATTGATTGCCTAGAGAAAGGAATACCCGATGAAGCATATAAGGCTGTAACTGGGGATGATAAAGCATTAGCAACACAGCTTAAAAAGCGAAATAAGAAAGAACGCGAGAACAAAGAGCAACTGTCAATATACGAAGACTTAGAAACTAAGCAGACACACTATGCAAAAAGTCTAAGGGAATTAGGGAATATTGCTGAATTATCACCGCAGCAAGTTAGAGAAAAACAAGCACGATATCAACAAACTCGTAAAGATGCCGAATGGCAACGGGATTATTTAGCTTGTAATTTATGGACTGGGGCATTTTTTATGCCTTTGACTGAAGAGAATTTACACTTGTTAGCAACAACAGAAACCTTAACTCAGCTTTTGCGTGGTAATTCTCCTGCTCAAGTAACAGTAGATACAGCAAATAAATTAGCTGAAGAGAAGCATTTTTTCCATTGGTGCTTAGAGTTTCCTGAAGTTTTTGAACAAAGTGGGTTTGATTGTGTGCTGGGTAATCCACCTTGGGAGCGGATTAAGTTACAAGAAAAAGAATTTTTTGCTTCTCGTAGTACTGAAATAGCTAATGCTGATAATAAAGCAGTACGGGAGAACTTGATTAAAGAATTACCAAAGAAAAACCCTGAGTTAGCGCAAGCCTGGAAAGCAGCGAAACATGATGCTGAGGCGCAGAGTAAGTTTATTCGAGTGTCGGGACGATTTCCATTAACTGCTGTGGGTGACATCAATACTTATGCTGTCTTTGCAGAAACCGTATATAAAATTATGGCTTCACCTGATAGTCAAAGTGGGATTATTATTCCAAGCGCCATTATTACAGCAGATACAACTAAAGAATTTTTTAGTTTTGTTGCAACTCAAGGACATTTATCTACTGTTTTAGATTTTGCAGAAATTAGAGATTTTTTTATGGGTGCAGGAAGTCCAGATCCATTTTGTCTTTTTAGCTTACGAAAAAATGGTGATATGCAAACTCCATCTGAATTTGTTTTTAAAGCTTTAAAAATTTCTGAAACACAAAATGAACTACGAAGGATTAAACTTTATCCTCAAGATTTTGTACTTGTCAATCCCAACACTAAAACTTGCCCAGTTTTTCGCACTGACAATGATGCTAAATTAGTAAAGAAAATTTATACAAAAATACCAATTATAGAAAACGAATCTCAACCAACCACACCTTGGTTACATACATTTAAAGGCGGTTTATTTCATATGAGTAACGATACTCATTTATTTCATGAATCTTGTGTAAATAACACATTGCCTTTATATGAAGCAAAAATGATATATAATTTTGACCATCGCTTTGGATCATACGAATCTAGAGGAGATGAAAGAGGTTTTGCAACTTTACCAGAAACACCAATAGAAAAATATCAAGATTTACAATATAAAGTTACTTCTTTTTATTGGGTATCTAGAGATGAGGTTAACCAAAAAATTGGAGAAGTTTGGAATAAAGACTGGTTAATAGTTTTTAGAGGTGTAACGAAAGCTTTAAACGAAAGAACAGCAATTTGTACTATTATACCAAAATCTGGTGTAGGAAATAGCTTATCTTTAGTTTTTTTAGGACAACCCAATCTTTTACTACATTCTTGTTTTGTTGCAAACTTTAATAGTATTATTTTTGATTATGTAACTCGCCAAAAAATGAGTGGGGTTAATCTAAATCTTTTCATTGTTAAACAACTTCCTGTCATTCCCCCTGAAGTATATACTCAACAAGATATCAAATTTATCAGCAGTCGCGTACTCGAATTAGTCTATACCGCCTGGGATATGCAACCCTTCGCCAAAGATATGGGATACGACGGCGAACCCTTTATTTGGAATCCTAACAGACGCGCATTATTAAGAGCAGAACTAGACGCATATTATGCCAAACTCTACGGACTCACCCATGATGAACTGCGATATATTCTCGACCCTGCTGATGTTTACGGTGAAGACTTCCCCAGCGAAACATTCCGCGTTTTAAAGAACAACGAAATTAAACAGTTTGGTGAATATCGCACCCAAAGATTAGTTTTGGAAGCTTGGAACAAAATGTTTGGATAATTCGTAGTTTTGTTAAAAAAATAAATAAAAATTACGAATAATGGATTAAAGCTATGTGGACATTATCAGTTACTGATACTTTTCTGAATGAATTATTAAATCTACCTCAAAGTACAAGTAAGAAAGTTACTAAAGCTATCAAAATTTTAGAGCAAGACCCAATCTCTGCTAAAGGAGATGCCAAAAAACTCAAGGGTCATCAAAACAATACTTATCGTATACGCGTAGGAGACTATCGCGTATTTTATAGCTTTGGTCAAGGTTGGGTAAAACTGCTGAGTGTGCGTAAACGAGATGAACGTACTTATGAAACCGAAATTCCTCACTTTCAGATACCCACAGAAACACCTCAAGAAAATGTAGAAGTACAGCAAAATAAGGAAGAAGCAACTGTTAGTCAACAAAAATCTGTATTGACATCTTCACCTTCTAGTTCCTCTACACATTCTCAAATCACCACCGCTTTACCCATTGAACTCACTGCATCATTGCTGCAACAGTGGCAAATTCCTCAACAATACTGGGCAGATATCCTCAAAGTAGATAACTCAGAAGCAATTTTAGAATTACCAATTCCAGATAAACTGATTAGCCGAATACTGGATAGCTTGTATCCTCGCCCCATTGAAGAAATAGAGAAACAGCCACAGTATATTCTTCAAGGAACTGAAGACTTGGATCGGTTCTTCACAGGTGACTTAAGTGCTTTTCTCCTCAAGCTAGATCCTGAACAAGAAAAACTGCGTGATTTCGGTGGAAGTGGCCCTATTCTCGTTAAGGGTGGCCCAGGGACAGGTAAATCTACCCTCGCTCTTTATCGAGTGCAAAAGTTATTACAGGAAGGATACGACTCAATTGTATTCACCACTTACACCAACGCCCTCGTTACTTACTCCCAACAACTTCTAGAACAACTATTGGGACAATCTCCTCAAAATCTAGGTGTAGAAGTCATTACAGTTGATTCTTTGATTTATGACTACTACATTAAAAACCATGACAAACCTGTATTTGCTAAACAGCAACAGTGTTTAGGGTGTTTACAATCAGCCCTCAGCACTACAGAAATTCCTGCCAGTAACGTTTTTGATCAGCGAGTACGACGACAAGCTTTGGAAAATTTAGGGATTTCTTATCTACTTCAAGAAATTCAGACCGTAATTCAAGCTTGGGGCATCATCACCTTGGAAGAATACCAAAGTTTAGATCGTCGCGGTAGAGGAGTAGCTTTAAAAGCCAGCATCCGAGAAGCAATCTGGGCAGTTTACCAAAATTGGCGATCGCTCATGACAAGCAAAGGACATATCACCACAGAAGAAATGCGCTTACAAGCGTTAGGAGAGATTCATCAACTTACCCAAAAACCCTACCAAGCAATCATCATTGATGAAGCTCAAGACTTATCACCCGTATCTTTACGCTTTCTGTTTGCATTAGTACCTAATTTTTCTGGAGTTTACTTAACGGCTGATGCCTCCCAATCACTGTATCAACGGGGCTTCAGTTGGAAACAAATTCATTCCGACTTGAAAGTGGCTGGAAGAACTCTTGTTCTTAAACGTAATTATCGTAATACTGAGCAAATTATTACTGCCTGTACTAATATTCTTGAAGGTACGGAAGCAGGCGATTCTGAATGCTTATATCAAGAACCATCAAGGCATCAAGGAGATTTACCATCTCTATTGCTAGTTGACGATATTGAGCAAGAAATCCGAGCTATTAAAGAGTTTTTCATTACAGCAGCAAAGAAATTCCGCTTTCCTCTCCACGGTAGTGCTGTACTGTGTCCCAGCAATCAATCAGGAAAATTCTACGCGGAAAAGCTTACCAAATTGGGACTTAAAGCCAAATTTGTTTCAGGTAAAGAAATCGACTTAAAAGCACCTTATATAAAAGTTTTAACTTTACATTCTGCTAAAGGTTTAGAGTTTCCTGCTGTTGTGGTTGTTGGATTAAAAGCAGGACAATTACCTCACATAAATCTTCAGATACCTATAGATGAATCAAATATTGTTATTAATGAGCAAAAACGTTTATTTTATGTCGCCTGCTCTCGTGCTATGCGTGCCTTGATGGTCTGCGGCTCTGCTATTTCTCCTTCTGAATTTGTGAAAAACCTAACTAATACCCATTGGGAAATTATTTAAATTAGATACATAAACTATAAATTAACAATTAATTATTATGAAATTACCTGTAAAATTGCAAGAACTGATAGAACAACCAGAAGCTTTTATTTCAACTATTAGTGACATTATATGTCAAGGAAAAGCCATAGTTGACTGTACCAATGTGGAAACAGTTCCCCATGAAAAACTTGATTTAGTTTTTAGTAAAATTCCTAAAGATTGGGATTTTTTACAACTGGGTGAAGTTTTTGACCCTGTTACATTTACAGATAGCTTTGCCAACCAAGTTTCACATTACATCGACCAGCGTCTAGGACGCACTCAACCCCAGTCCTCAATTACAAACACTGAATTAGCAAATACAAGTAATCTTGATATTTTCAATTTCCGCAACGAAGTAATTGGCGATTACCGTCGCTATATAGAAAGCTTCCTGAAAATCCGCGATCGCCAGGTCAAAGAATTTGTAGACGCAGAATTAGACAAGGGGCAACTCTGGACTGACCCCCTAGTACAACTCAATCCCAGTTATAGAAAAGGTGCAACAGTCAAGGAATTAGTACAGCAGCAAACCTTGCACCCAGACTCGGAAAACTACTTCTGCAAACCAGACGGCACACCCTTTATTTTTCATTACCACCAAAAGCAAGCATTTGAAACAGCACAACGCCAAGAACCTTACGTTGTCACCACAGGCACGGGTTCGGGTAAAAGTATGACTTACGTTGTGCCTATTTTTGATGATTTACTGCGTCATCCTGATATTTCAGGAGTCAGGGCAATATTGGTTTATCCCATGAATGCCTTAATTAACTCGCAAAAAGAAGAACTCGACAAATTTTTACGCCAAGTTTCTCACACCCACATTCGCGTCGAACAATACACTGGGCAAGAAAGTTTAACTAGAAAAACAGAAATTCAAAACAATCCACCCCATATTTTGCTGACCAATTACGTGATGTTAGAGCTAATGCTCTCACGCACTCACGAAAATAAATTGGTTGAGTCTCCCAATTTAAAATTCCTGGTGCTGGATGAATTACATACCTACCGGGGGCGACAAGGTGCAGACGTTGCCATCCTAATTCGCAAACTTCGCCAGCGCAGCAAAAGTAATGACGAATTACTCTGCATTGGGACAAGTGCCACTATGTCAACGGTTGGTTCTCGTCAACAACGCCGTCAGGTAGTGGCAGATGTTGCTAGTAAATTATTTGGTGTAGAAATCCAACCCAACAATGTCATTGATGAAACCCTAGAACGTTCTATTGGGCGTAGCGAACCTACTCTGGAAGAACTGCGGCAAACAATTTTGACAGGTTTACCCAGCGAAGAAGAACAAACACTCACAGAATTTAAAAATCATCCCCTAAGCTACTGGATTGAGATGAACTTCGGTTTGGAAGAAAAAGAAGGGCATCTCGTGCGTCGCCAGCCCATTAGTTTAGAAACAGGTGCAACCAAACTTGCCGAACAAACCCAAATTCCACAGGAAACTTGTTTAACAGTTTTAAAACAGATGTTTCTCTGGGGCAGCAAAACCAAGGGACTAGCATTTCGTCTGCATCAGTTCATCTCCCAAGGGGGAAGCGTTTACGCCACTATCGAAAATCGAGACAAACGCTATTTCACCCTGGAAGGACAATATACAACTACAGGCGATCGCTTACTTTATCCCCTGGTGTTTTGTCGGGAGTGCGGACATGACTATTATGTAGTGCGCTACGATGCCGATAAACACATTATTTTACCCCAATTGCCCACAGCATTGGATATTAGCCCTGACGATGCAGATATTGCAGAAGGCTACCTGACTCTAGATGAACCTGGGCTATGGGATACTGGTGATGAAGATAGACTTCCTGACTCTTGGTTCAGTGAAACCAAAAAGAAAGGACGGGTTGCTAAAAAAGACTTTGCGCGGTTTATCCCTCGCAAACTACAAGTTTTACCCAATGGTAAAGTTACATCTTCGCTCTTGTCAGGAACTACTTGTTGGTTTATTCCCAAACCCTTTCTTACCTGTCTCAACTGTGGTGTACTCCACGATAAAAAGCGCAACGAGTTTACCAAACTATCTCGCCTTAGCAGTGAAGGACGTAGTACCGCCACTACTCTACTTTGTCTTTCCACTACCAGCCGCCTCAAGCAAGTTTTTACAGGAGAGAACGCCAAAGCTGCAAAAATTCTCAGCTTTACCGATAATCGTCAAGATGCGTCTTTACAAGCCGGACATTTCAATGATTTTGTCCAAACCAGTTTCTTACGGGCTGCCCTTTTAGGGGCAATTCAAGCTAAAGAACAACTTACTCACACTGAATTGGCCAGCGTAGTCGTTCAGTACATGGGAATTACTCAAAACGACTATGCCAGAGAATGTTCTGAATATGGTAGTGGTAAACGACGCAATGAAGAAGCCTTCCGTAAACTGATTGAGTATCGGCTTTATGAGGACTTACGCCGGGGATGGCGTATTGTCCAACCCAACCTGGAACAGTGCGGACTTTTGGTAATTGAATATGATGGATTGCTGGAAGCTTGTACTGACCATAAACTATGGCAAAAACACCGTCACCCAGTTTTACTGCAAGCCAGCTCTCAAGAACGTTTTACTGTTACCCAAGCATTACTAAACCAACTGCGGCGAGAATTGGCTATTGATGCCAAACTATTGCAACCAGACCAAAAAGACTCACTCAAAAGCCAGGTGATTCAAGCCATTAAAGAACCTTGGGTCTTTGATGAGAACGAATATTTGTATTTAGCAACCTGGGCAACAGTTAATAGCGGTACGGAGAGAGCGAAAGTTAAGCTTACTACTCAAAGTAGAATCGGACGATTTTTGCGATCGCCGAAGGCGTGGTCATTCCGCAGTGAACCTTTAACCGATGCAGAGTTTAACAGTTTAATCACCACTTTAATTAGTGCTTTATGTGATGCTGGCTATTTACTACAACAAAAATCTGAGGTACAGCTACGCATTGACTCCTTACTATGGAAGGTAAGCAATCTTAGAGAAATTCCTATTGATCCCTTAACATCACGTCGCTTGCAGGGTAATGACCAAGTTAGCATCTCGGTTAATCAGTTTTTCCAAGAGTTTTACCAAAACAACGCCCGACAAATCCGCACAATGGAAGGGCGAGAACATACGGGGCAAGTCAAAAACAAAGACCGTCAAGAACGAGAAGAGAAATTCCGCCAAGGACAATTAGCCGCTTTGTTCTGTTCTCCAACAATGGAATTAGGAATTGATATTTCGGATCTGAGCGTTGTTCATCTGCGAAACGTTCCCCCCAGCCCTGCCAATTACGCTCAACGTAGTGGTCGCGCGGGGAGAAGTGGTCAGGAAGCATTAGTAATTACTTATGCCTCTATTGGTAGTGGTCATGACCAATACTTTTTCAAACGCCAAAATCAAATGGTTGCTGGGGTAGTTGCTCCACCTAAACTGGAACTAGCCAACCAAGATTTAATTAAATCTCATGTTTACTCAGTTTGGTTGGCGCATACTGGGGTTTACTTGGAAGACTCCATGAATAAAATTCTAGATTTAGAACTGGAAGACTATCCCATTAAAGACAGCATTCGCCAGCAGCTTACCCTTAGCCATGCCAAATTAGCTCAATGTCTGCAAGCTAGTCAGTCCATATTTTCAGATATTTTCTGCCAAGATGACCTACAAAAAGCTTCTTGGTATTCAGTTAATTGGTTACAGGTAACTATCGAAAATGCTCTGAATGCTTTTGACCGAGCCTGTAAGCGTTGGCGAGATTTGTATACTGAATCATTCAAACAATTAGAAACGGCACGTCTCACTATTGACCGTTCTGCTAGAGGTGATGTCACCCAGGAAGAACGCAAAAATGCCGAATCACAGTCACGAGAAGCACAACGACAAATTGACTTACTTGTAGGACACACTCAAGCTAAGAGTAATTCTCAATTTGAGTTTTATCCCTATCGCTATTTTGCTGCCGAGGGATTTTTACCAGGATTCAACTTTCCGCGCCTGCCAGTTCGGGCATTTATCCCGGCTGGTGAAGGTGGCGAGTTTATTTCTCGTCCTCGCACAATGGCATTACGAGAATTTGCTCCTAATAATGTTCTTTACTATGAAGGCAGCAAATTCATGATCGCCAAAACTAAAGTTCCTCTTGGCGGCATTGAAGGCGAATACAAACGAGTTAGTGTCTGTGCTACTTGCGGCTATTACCACGATGGGGATTTTCGTGATGTTTGCGAAAATTGCGGTGCAGAAATTAAACCTGATACTCGTGGCAATATAGCTAAACTAACCCGTGTATTGCCAATGGAAACTGCGATCGCTCGTCGTCGAGAACGAATCACTTGCGATGAGGAAGAACGGCTCAAATACGGTTACAACATTACAACTCACTTCCGCTACGCCAGTCAAAAGCGCGAATCAGCAACAGTTGAAGCAGCTGATGGCACATCCCTATTCAAGTTAACCTATGGAGCTACAGCTACCATCTGGCGAATTAATCGCGGACTGAAGAAGAATAGAGAAGAACGAGGATTTAAGCTCAATCCGATAACAGGTGTATGGGGTGATAGTAAAAACCCACAGGCTCAACAAACTCCTGACAGCCTCCATACCGAAATCAACTTGATGGTTGATGATACTTGCAATATTCTGGTTGTCGAGCCATTAGATGTTCCATCTGAAAATAAGGAAGCCTTTATTACTACCCTGCAATACACTTTAAAAACAGCGATTCAAGCTGTCTACAAATTGGAAGCCGATGAACTTGATTCTGAACGTCTAGGTGAAGGTAAGTATTTACTGTTTTGGGAAGCAGCTGAAGGTGGCGCAGGCGTATTATCTCAGTTATTGGAAAAACCAGAGGCATTTAGAAAAATTGCTGATGCAGCTTTAGACATTTGCCATTTCAAGGAGCCAAAAGATAGTTGCATTCAAGCTTGTTATGAATGCTTGCTTTCTTATCGCAATCAGTTTGACCATGCACTGATTAACCGTCACATCATCAAACCTTGGCTTGATGTGTTACTAGAGAGTAATGTTATTACTCAAGTCAAAGGGCTTTCTCGTGATGAGCAATATCAAAAACTGCTGGAGCAAACAGATCCTAACTCTGATTTTGAGCGTGTAGTGTTACAGGAGATTTATCAACGGGGTTATAAACTACCTGACGCTGCACAAGAATTGATTCCAGAGGCCAACTGTAAACCAGATTTTATCTACAAAGAGAAGGCGATCGCTGTTTTTTGTGATGGTTCAGTTCATGATAGCCCTGATAAGCAAAAGCAAGACAAGATTAAACGCGATAATCTTATACATAAGGCTAATTACACTACCGTTTTGACATTGCGGCACAATGAAGATTGGCAATCTAAACTGATGATTCTGGAAAGACAGTAAATCATTATGCGATTACAAAAGAATTACAGATGCTCACATTCGGTAAGTAAATATTCCAGAGATATAAGATGCTTTAACTTACCTGTGATCATCCGTTTAACTCCAAGGCCAAGCACCTGTGTCTCCACAGCCGTGCAGTAGCAAAAAACTAAATGTGTTAATTCATCCTACACTAGGGATGGTGTAATGTAATGGTTTCAGTAGAGTTAGCTTAGTGCTGCAACGAAATGTTGAAAATTCTTAACAATAAATTTCAAATAAATTTGCAATTCGTAGATGTTTGCAATCGTTCTTTTCTCTTTCACTTACTATACTCATAGCAGACACAGTAATTTTTAATAAAAAGATATAACTTAAGTAGGTAGGCATGAATAAAACTAACTATGTAACAAAATGTAAATTTTTCAAAACCCTTGCGATTGCTTCACTCCGCTTCTCTCCGTTCGCAAGGACATAGTTATAAATTTCCGCGCCCACCTACTTAGCTAACTATGAGTATTGCAGGAAAACGGTCTAGCCTTGGAGATGAATATCAACTACGTGTAGCATTACATTGGCTAATTAGACTTTTAGAAGATAATACCATTGAAGCAATTCAAGTTAATTCAACTGGAATACCTGGAGAAAATTTGTCGGTGACTGTAGATGATATTGTTATTGTCTACAAAAATGGTTTTGCTTGTTTTATCCAAGCCAAGAAAAATCAGCCGGATCACAATAATTGGTCTTTTGCAGATGCAGAACTAAAACACGAATTATGTAAAGCTAGAGATCAACTAGAAGCACGGGAAAACTCAGAAATTATATTTTATTCACGCTCACCTTTTGGTGAATTAAAAAAGTTAGTTGAAAATTGCAATTATCACCCTGAATACTCAGCCTTTATTCGGGATGCAGCACAAAATCAATTAAATTCCTTAAAAAAACTTGCAAAAATTTTAGAGCGAACAGAAGAAATAACATATTCTTTAGTTAAGAAAATAAGTTTTGGCCCTACTAATGAGTTCAAGGACTGGGATGAGCAGAATAAATTATATCTTGAAAGACTTGTGCCAAATGTTGATGTTGCTTTGCCTATAATAGAACGTTATTTGGTAAGCCATGAAACGAATTTAAGGGATTCGAGATACTTAATTACTCGCTCAGATGTATTAACTGAATTAGCTAAATGCGGACTAAGCCCCACCCCAAAACGCAGTGAAGCAGAAATACTTACAGCCTTTAGACAAGCTTCAATGATTGGGCGAAAATGGTTACGAACCATAGATGATGAATCTATTAAGCGCACTGAGTTACCACAATTAATTGAATTAATTGAACAAGGAAGTAAAAGTATTTTACTTACAGACAGCCCTGGTAGCGGTAAGACTTGTTTGTTGCTCGATATTGCAGATTACATTGAGCGTGAAAAAGAAACAGTTTGGGGACTCCTATTTATTAAAGGAGACTTATTTACAAACTTACAAACAGAACAAGATTTAGTAGCTAAAGGTTTACCAGAAGATATTGTTGGTCAATGCGCTCGTCTTGCAGATTATCGCCGTGTTATTGTTATAATTGATTCGCTTGATGTTTTGTCTTTAAGTCGTCAGCATGATGCTCTTAAAATCTTTTTAGGTATTATTGACCGTTTAGAAAAATTAGATAAAGTAACTATTATTGTCGCCTGCCGAAATTTTGACTTAGAATATGACCCTTTGCTTCGAGGCCGTTCTTGGCAACATAGAGTTCATATAAAACCACTTGATTTTGATAATGAAGTTAAACCTTTCTTAATTAAATGGAAAGTTGATGTTTCTCAAATAACTCCTGAACTCCAATCGCTACTACAAATACCTCAAAATTTACGAATTTACGGTAAACTTGCAAATTTGGGTATCTTTTTACAATCTCCTTCTGTGTACGACCTTTACAACAGTTTTATTGAAGAAGTTGTCGTTAAAAACCCAAGACTTAGTGGTGAGGCTGTAGTTGCATTGCAAAATATGTCCGAACAGATGATGCAACAGCGATCGCAATCTTGCCCAAAAGTATTTTTTAAAACAAGCGAGGAAATTATAACAGAATTAAATAGTCAACAAGTGCTATGGGAAAAATCGCCTGGGGTTCTAGCTTTCACTCACCAAACACTAGGAGACTATATCGCTGTCCGCGCAGCACTTGCTAAAAACCAAACTCTAGCAGACTTCATCTTTGAACATCCCCAACTGCCTTTTATTCGTCCAGCAATTAGAGCATTTTTCTTTTATCTGCGTGCATATCAAGGGGAGACTTTTAGGCGGCAAGTATGGGAAGTATTATCTCATGAGCAAATAGCATACCATGTTAAACGCTTAGTTTGCGAGTCTTTCAGTGAGATTGCACCAGTAGAAGAAGATTGGCGATTACTGAGACGCATTTTCCAATATCACCCCGACTTGTTTCGACGGTTATTGTGGAGAGCAAATAACGGTTATTGGTGGAATATTATTACACAGCACTGGTTGACTGAAGCAAAATTATTACTACAAGATAGAGAAAGCTGGTTGGTTCAATTTATTGGATGGTTGGCAGGATGGATAAATATATATCCTGCTGAAGTAATAACATTTTTGAAGGAAGCCATAACTGAAAAATGGGCAACCCCACAAAATCTTGCTAGATACATTCGTGCTACGTTACGTGAGTTTCAAGTATGGGGTACTGAAGGTATACAAGAGTTGCTAAAGATTTTGGTTGAAAATTTTGAAATAACACACCTTGATTCTCTGGGTAGAGTAATCAGCCGATGGGTACAGT
The DNA here is from genome assembly GCF_014698045.1 of Aulosira sp. FACHB-615. Classification (GTDB taxonomy): domain Bacteria; phylum Cyanobacteriota; class Cyanobacteriia; order Cyanobacteriales; family Nostocaceae; genus Nostoc_B. Next base: position 14,129 of record NZ_JACJSE010000042.1, on the reverse strand, counting down.
TTACTAATGATGGAGATACTTTACTATGGAGGTACATTACAAAAAATGTTCTAACTGTTGACATACAGAATGGTAACTTCCGAAATAAACTAGGTTGTCAACTGCATGAGTTTCATCAAGAAAATTTTTTAGAAAATCGCTTAATTCAATCTGATATTTTACTAAATTTAGTATTGAAAGAAATTGAGTCTTGGAGGATATCTTTATCAAACACATCTTGGGACTTGCATCATAGTCAAGGTGTTATTCATGGAGTAGATAGTTTAACAATTTTAGGTTCTTTCGGATATTTTATGGAGAAAGCAAAAAGTAATGAAAATTAATGGATAAAATTTATAAAGATTGAAGCCTAAACTAGAGTAGATACAATACTTTACAGCTTTGAAGGTATGTTTAATTACCGAAAGTAAGATAATTATATATCAAGAACAGGCATTGGCGGCGATAGTTATGAAATTTCCCGTAGAGCAAATCCTCAATCTACCAGAGACGAAAGTGTTAGATTGTCAAGAAGTGGAAGGAGCAGGAATAATCATCACAATTGAAAAAGCCGTCAACTATTGTACCTGTCCAAATTGTGGAAATGTTAGTCAAAGTATACACCAAGACCATTGGCGAATGATTCACGATTTACCGTGGAGTGAAAAACCAGTTCTGTTAAAAATCAATCGTCGTCAATTTAAATGCCATAAGTGTAAAAAAGTGTTTAGTGAGAAACTAGAATTTGTAGATAAAAGCACATGTTATACAAAAAGACTAGCCGCTAACATAGTAGAGCAAGTATTGAATAGCAACATTCATAGCGTTGCTCAAAGAAACGACCTCAGTGACGAGGAAGTAGAATCTATGTTAAAAAGGCAAGTAGCCCAAATACAAAAGATAAATTTAAGAGAAGTAAAAAGGTTAGGAATAGATGAAATAGCCTTAGTGAAAGGGCAAGGAAATTATCTGGCAGTAATAGTAGATTTAGATACTCGTAAACCAATTGAGATAGTGAAGACAAGAAGGATAGAAGAAATCGGTGAAGTCCTGAAAGGATGGGGATTCGAGGTACTTGAGCAAATCCAAGAAGTGAGTATAGACCTGTGGTCTCCTTATAAAAGTCTAGTCGAAGAATTAATGCCCAATGCAAATATAACTGCTGATAGGTTTCATGTGATGAAACAGGTAAATGATGAATTAGATACAATGCGTAAATCCGAGAAAAAAGCGGCAATGTCTTTAGAAGATAAATCAGAAAAAGAACGAATATTAGCCGGATTAAACAAAAGTAAATACAGCTTGATTAAAAATGAAGAATCGTTAAACGAAGAGCAAAAAAACAGACTGAAAGCTGTCCAAGAAGTATCATCAATTCTAGCAAAGATGCACTCCTTGAAAGAAAATTTTAGACAAATCTTTGAATCGAATACATCTTGGGGAGATAGCATCATTAAATTATTGGATTGGATGTACGATGCCATGTCATTTTTTCCCAAAACTATCGGGACTATGGTTAGATGGTTTGGCGAAATAGTTGGTTATTTTGATGGTAGAACTACCAGTGGTATTGTGGAAGGCATTAATAATAAACTTAAGCTGATTAAACGACTTGGATATGGTTTTCGTAACTTCAACAATTTTCGTCTACGCAGTTTATTAAACTGGCACTTTAGTATTAATTCTCCATAAAACAGGCGCAAGAACCCAATTTTACTTAATAGCTTAGAGAGTGCCTTAAAATTCCGAGCTAAGAAAAACGATTTATGGTGGCAAGTAAATGAGCCTAGTTTACGTGAAACTCAGCTAGAGACTATTTGTTATTTTGTTATTGAGGCTTACAAGGAAAATTCTGAAGCTAATATACCTGGAATTGAAAGTAAATTTCAAAATGAAGAACTTTTTCGCTACAGCCGTCTTAGCTTTGAATTAGGTGAACTTATGAATGTGGCTTATCCATTCATATCTGAATCAGCACGGATGGCTAACCAAGAAATTATATTAACATTATATTCCGAAAGAAAAAAATATGAAAATGAATTTTCATTTTTAGCATATCGTGAAATTTATAATTTTATTCTTTGGATTCCATGTATATTCCGAAGCCAGGAAACACAAGCTATTATAGATACTTGGCAAGACAGTTTTAGCTATAGCCGTCCTGAACGTGTTATTTCTTCTTGGGGTGGGTGTGTTGTGCCTCCTTTATCGGCGCAAGATTTACTTAAGCTATCAGATAAATGTCTTTTTAAGTTACTACGCTATTACGAAACTCATGAAACAAACCAAAATGTAAAAATATTTGACAGAGATTTAGTTGGTGGTTTTAGTGAAATCACAAGAGTCTTACGTGACGCTTGTTCACTAAATCCTAAACGATTCATATTTTTATTTCCTCAATTTCTTGATGAAAGATTGCATGAAAATTATATATGCGCTTTAGTCGAAGGTATCACTTGTCATCTGCAATTTCGATTTGGAAACGTGAAATCAACCCAAAAATGGGAGCCATTAGAACCTCTGCCTAAAGGAGAAGAACTCGCAGAAATTTTACTCAATTGGCTAGAGCGATACTTTTTTCTTTGGAAGAACGGTGACATTGTTAGCCAAGCTCTAAATGCTTGTTGTGATATTTTAATTGATTATGAATTATCTGAACGTTTGTCATTAATTTTATTTTGGATTTATACTCAATATTCTGAAAAGAAACAAGAATACATAGAAATTTGGCAATCTAATAAAGATATTGCATTCGCTGCTTTTAATTCCATACATGGTGTTGTAGCTGATAGTGCTATTAAGCTCTGCAACCAATTATTAGAGAAAAACCAGTCTGTGCCAGAAATGTTATTAATATTATTATTTTACATTGCCCGTGATTCTATAAATTATGTAAAAATTCCTATTCTTAATAATCTTCCATTTCTTATTTATAAACAGCCTGATTTTGGATGGCAAATACTTTCTGAGATTTTAAAAGAATATCAAGCAGATTTATGGAAGTATACAGAGAATTGCTTTTATTATCAATATAGAGATAATTTTCCCCATATTTCTCCATATTTAAATCGTCTTTTAAATGAAGGAATGGAAGAAAATGGTGATATTTGGGGGCGAATTACTACTCTAGCAAGCTTGGCTGGACATATTAATCAGCAAGAATTATTTACAACACTAGCAAGAATTAATAGTAATGTTGCATGGAAAGGAGCTACTGAAGTTTTTGTAGCCAATTTAGATTTACAAGAACATACGACAGTATGTATTTGTGGACTGAGTGCAATATTAAAAAGTGAGAATCTTTTTGAAGAAATTATTAAATTAATTGATGGATGTTTTGAAGAAGAGAAAAAGAGAGATTGTATTACGCAACAACTCGCTTTTGCTTTTATTAATGCAATTAAATTACCATTAAAAAATGCTGAGTTTGTTGGGTTTCTGAAATGGTTAGGATATAAATCTAGAATAGAGCCATTATTAATATTGGAATTAATTGAAGCATTAGCAGAAAAATTGAAAACAGGAATAGACGCAAATTTATTATGGCCAACACAACCACTTATTATAGCCTTAAATGAAATTTTAAGAGAAGCTGATGAGACGGACGAACCACAATTAATTCAACGCGCTATTGACTTACAAGATAGTTTTCTGAAGTTGGATATACAAGGAATGGAAGAACTATTTAGGAAGGCAGAACGAGAGTAATTACAACTAAAATTCTCCCATACTAAATTTTTGTAGAGTTCAGATGTCACAATCTAATAATTTGACTTCTGCTAACTCCGCTTAAAGAGATCACAACAGGAGGGGATATATATTATTTTTCTTTTGACCTGCTTCAAAAAATGACCTCTCCCCCTTGTCTTACGATAAAGGATTATGGCTTTGCTTCTGCTCGGTTATGTCCGAGATTCCAATAGCTGTTGAAATGACAGCCTCAAAATCATCATTTCGTTCCACCCAGCATCCCCAAAATCTCCCTAACCCCCACTTTCTCTCGCTCCATCTGCTGAACGCGCTTCAGCAACAGCTTGGGCATATACTTCGATGGCTTGAGGAAGCGATCGCACTCGCTCCAAAACTCGTAACGATAATAACCCTGCTGGTAATTCTCGCATCAGCCGCCAGTTTCTAGCTCCAACAAACTCAACACCTTCTCCTCCAACTGGGTCAAATAAGCCCGCTTCAGCTTCCCCAACGACTCCAAAAACATCTGCACCGATTCCCCCAGCCCACTCAAATACACCCTATTGATGCGATCGCACACCTCCCGCACCTGCTGACATTCGGCAGGCAGGTAATTGAATGAACGCATTTGCTCGTCGCTTGAATCACTATTAAAGTGAAACGGTATAAGGATGACGGCGCTCAAATCCAAACCTGTCCTTGCAATACTCCTCGAAGGTTTTGTGTGTGGAGCGATAGAGTCTGTGATCGCGCAATTGCATCAGCGCCTTTCCCGCCTCAAAAAACGCCCTCTCTACCTTGCGTTCAAGCAAAAGGCGATCACTCTGTTCTTCTGGGGTTAATTCTGGAACTGAAAGCTATGCTATATCTGCCTCATAACCTCTTTTACTCTCTTTTTTGCTTCAGTTCCGTTAGTAAGACTGTTACTGTCAATTAACAATATTTGGTTTACAATTATCGAGCAATTCTCGAATTAAGGTTAATTCATGAAGGTATTCAGTAATTTCAATTCTTTGAGTTTCTAAATCAGAAATAATTTCATCAGCTTGTGCTTCCTTCATCACTCGTTCTTTAATTAAATATTCAAATTCAGATTGAAACCTGTTAATATAGTCATCAATTTGCTTTTCACCTTTATGAAAATCTTCAGAAATTTGTTTTTCAATAACACGTTGAAGTAATTCTAAATTCCTCTGAACTTGTGAATCAATATTTTGCTGAATCCCTTGCGAAGTTAGCAATAAATCAATTTCGTAAAAAGATAATGTTTCTTGATAAGGAACATCTACTTCATAGACTTTATCTGATTTACAGCATTGACTTTTTCTTCTAGATTCTTTTCTAGTTCTTGTAAATACTTCTTGTTGATGTTGAATTTTTGCATCAATACCAGAAAAATCAAAACTAGGAAATTGGATAGGATTATTACCTATTTCTATCTGCAATTCATCTCTAATAGCATCAGAAAGCTCATCAGAAACGACTTGTATTTCTTCTTTTATCTTCTGAACCAACTCTTCACGAATCTTAGACCCTTCTCTGACTAATTTATCTTGAGTCTCTAACCAAAAATTTTGGATAATTGGGCTACAGTAATTATTAATAGTTTTACCTATTTTCTCTGCATCAGTTTTATTATTAACCCTGATTTTGTAAGGGTCTGAGTTTGTAGAGTTTTCCAGTAAAGAGCTAAAGCTATCCCATATTATGGTGAAAAGATTTTGAGTATTTTTGCGTTTTAAATCTTTTTGAGATTGATTTTTGGCAACTCTCTCAATTTCTGAAGATATCTGCTTTTTAGCAGTTTCGGCAAATTTATTAATTTCATGGCTAAAGGTAGTGATTAGTATCTTTTTTTGTGCCTCTACGGACTTTTTTATACTTAACACTTTACTTTGAGCTAAATCAGCATCTTTTTTGTATTCTTCTATTTTTTGTATAAGCTCGTTAAATTCTAGCTGCCAAGCTCCGATCTCCGTAATAAATATATCATCAATAGCTTTAGCTGCTTTATATAGTTCATCTAAAACATCACTTAACAGATGCCAACCAGAATTTTGAGTAATGGTTTGGATTACTGTTTCTTGAATTTTTAGAAGACCACTATCATTTAAAGCTTGTGATGCAACTTCTTCTGGTAAGGGAATAATACGTCTTCCTCTATCATCCCTTTCAGCATATCTAGCACTAAAGAAGGTTTCAAAATCTTTAACATGAGTATCTGTTGCTTTACCCTGTTGAATCAGCTTAGATAATAAACCCTGCCACCCACTAACTGGATAAATAATCGGTTCGGGAATACCAAATTCAATTAAGCTTTTTCTTAAGGATTCTATAACATCTGTGATCGGCCTGTCTCTCTCTGCCTTTCTATCTATCTTGTTCAGAACAAAATAAATTTTACCTGTATTTTCTGCTATAAATTCCTTACGTTTTCCGATTAATTCTTGAAGTAATTCTAAATTCGTATCAGCTTTAAATGCTGTGTAATCTAATATAAATAATATAGCATCACAGGTTCTAAGGGCTTCCAGAGCCGTCTGTTTTAAAACAGTTGTGTTAAATGACGCAGATTCCCATTCATTAGGGCCAGGAGTATCAACTAATGTAAAGCCTGCCAGTGATGGCATTATACTAATAGCTTCAATAGGATGTTCTAATTCAAAGCGTGTCGTATTATCTTCATTACTTTTAGCCCGAATTTCATGGGTACGCTCTAAAAATTTCTGTCTAATTTCGGTTGCTTCACCTTCCATTAAAACTACAGGTTCTCGTTTACCTGCTTGATACTCTAAAAGCCTAGGAGTTTGACCTGCATCAATTGGACGTATATCTGTACGACAAACCGTACAAGCTTCTACTTCGCTTGCTAAGACATCTGCACCTATTACACCATTCAAGAATGTACTTTTACCAGCCTTCATTGCTGCAACTACAGCAACTTGGTATTTTTGCTCTATTAATGCTTTTAAAGCTTTTTCTATATTTTCTTCAATTCGTTGCAATCCCTGAGCATCATTTTCACCTTCAAATCGTTCATTACATAGTTCTTTCAAGTAGTTTAAAAAATTCTCACCCGCAGTTTTAATTCTATTGTAGTATTCTTGAAATTCTATAGAAGCTTGATTTCTATCCTTCAAATTTGTTGTCATGTTTGTCTGTGATTCTTCAATTAGTTGGTTTTCTACTAAAGACGCAAATTGAGCTAATTTATTATTAGTTAGCTTTAATATGTTTTGACGGCTTACTTGATTTAAAATCATTTCTTGTTGAACAGCAGCCGTAAGATTACGTGCATAGTAATCAATAGGGACAAATATTAAATCTTCATTGATTTGGTAAAGAACATTATTGGTGAACTTCACAGCGTTGAAAAATTCTTTCAACGCAGCTTCTGTTGGTTCTCTATCAATAGCCCACATGAGAGAGATTAAACTACTCTGTAATCTAAGTGCTAAACGTAAAAAATCTTTTTCTACTTCATCTAAGGCGTGCTGGCGAGTTAAATTACTAATCTGGTTCTTGCTTGTACGGTCAAGCTCATAGTATTTTTGCTCTAAGTTTGTATATTTTTCAACTAATTCATTTGCTACCTCCTTATGATGTTTAGCAGTTTGTCTATCTTTTTCTCCAACAGCATGAGTAGTAAAAGCACCAACGGCTGCTCCAACAGCTAATCCAAGAGCGCCAACGATAAAAGGAAGCATAAAAACTATAAAATTTTAAAAATTTACTTTTTATTTTCTGGGGCAATACCGAGCAGGTAAGAATCTGGAAGTAATTTACTATCTGCGGATGTGAGTCCCAAAGATTGAGCAATAGCAACTGATTCACGTAACCGATGTATAGCCCCTTCTATACCTGATGCGATTGGACGAGTTGTAATTTCTCGATTTATTGCTTCTGCCTGGGACAAGAACTCTAAATTTTTCTTGTGTTCATAAATCAATTCGTCTTCGATTGCTTGCAAATGCTCCAATTCTTGCTGGGTTAAAGATTCGTAATAAGCTTTTACAGCTTGTTTATGGTTATCCAGGATTTGGAAAAATTCGTAGACCATACCCGTAGCACCAACAACAGCTAATGCAGGTGCTACTGTTGTTATTGCGATCGCTATCGGTGGACAAGCTGCTGCTACTGTTGCAGTTGCAAATGCTGTTGCACCTCCAACTGCACCACCTATGACCGTATCTTTTAATGTTGCCGTAGCTGCTTCTTGTCCAGAAATTTCACCTCGGACTACGCGCAATCCATTAGTTAACAACGAAAAAGGCAGAGATGTCATCGCACCAACAGTAGCCCCCATAGGTGCAGCTTGAATACCTGCTTTAACAGCACCTGTGAGGTTATCAAAATGCCATTTGGCATCTAGTCTTACCTTTTCTTGCCAAGTCATGGTTTTATCACCACGAGCCATGTTGTCTTTAGCGTTCTCCCATTTGATATTGTTGGGATTATTAGATCCACCCTTGCTATGAGGCTTGATATGGCTGGCGTGTTTATCTGATAGGTACTGCTCAACATTATTAGCCGCAGATTTACTATCAACACCTGCACGCCCAGAAGGGGGAATCTTCTTTAACATTTGTTGAGCTTCCACCCTAGTTCTTATCGGTTCGCCAGCCCTAATCCCACCTTTATACATTCTGCGTGCTGCACTCAAAGGTATGTCCTGTAATTGAGCGTGCTGAATCTTAGTTGTGGCAGCTGCATTAACAGCAGAATTACGATGGGAATCATCCGTCATGAATTATTGCTTTCCTTAGCTATCGACTAAATACGGCATCAGCTTATTCTTACTATTCCCAATTATCTTTGGTTAAAAACAATGGTTTTATCAAGATACTATGAATGTTAAGTGCATTTACAATTAAGACAATAAAGCAGAGATACATAATAATTGGTATTTATCAAATTTAAAACGTAGCAGCTTTTATATGGTAATTCCTATAAATTTTGCGATTGATTTAGCAACCAAACTGTGCGGCATCTTTTGAACCAGTTATTACAGTTGTGTGGGCATGAGTCATAACTGTAATAAACATCTAGCCTCCAAAAAACTCAAAAGCCCCTCCTCCACCGCCGTCAAATACGGTCGCCTCAACTCCCCCAAGTACCTCAACACAGCTTTTGCAGCTTCCTCCAGACTCTCGCTCTCCCGCAACCGCGTAACGCGATCGCACACCAGCTGCATCTGTTCGCATTCAGCAGGCAAGTAACCGAACGACTTCAAATGCTGCACCCCAACCACCAGTTCGCCATCCCAGGTTTTCACTGTGCAGCTGAAGTCATTAACTGCGGTGACAATCGCCCAACACCCAGCTTTGCCTCGTAGTTCGGGGTTGTCCTTTACGAGAATTTGGCAGACTTCGCCGATTTGGTAGGTGTTGGGGATTTTGGTACGCTCCATTATCCTTTGTACGACATCTTTGACAACACGACCCGTAGGCGCTTTACCGCCAGCTTCTTCAATCGCAGTTTGCCAAACTTCCCACTGCTGTTGTGGTTCTAGTTTGGTCATGGGTCTGACTTGCCCTTCACTTGTTGGCAGAATTTGCGTTTTGTTTGTTGTCAAATCCTCAACTTCAGAAATTTGACAACAATTTGTTGTCAAATTTTCGTAGACCTGGGATGCTGCAATCAAGTAATTCGACTTTTGGCGACTGTGACCAAACCTATCACGACAGTATTCCTCAAAGGTTTTGTGAGTGGAACGATAGAGTCGGCGATCACGCAATTCTGCCAATGCTTTACCAGCCTCAAAAAACGCCCTCTCCACTTTTCGCTCTAGGTGCAAGCGATCGCTCTGTTCTTGCCCAGTTAGTTCAGGAATTTCAACAGCAGAAACGTCAATGGTTGCTGAAGCAGGATCTTCTGAAGAGGTGATACCTGAGTTGGGGGATTCTGGATTGGTTGATTCGGCAGAGGTGGATTTTTTGCGCTTGCAGGGTGGGGTGTTCATTATTCCACCTCTTTTAGGTTAAAACTTTTGCTCAGAGACAATTGCACAAAAATTATCGATGTTGCGCGTTGTTGCGATCGCTCTGTTTAAAGAACTTAAGGGGAAGTAAAAGAGTTGCCCCCTTAAAGTGAAGCATTTTCTGACTCCTGTTCTGCCTGTACTAACTCATCAAAGGTACACTGGTAAACCTTCATAAGTTTTTGCAGCCCCGAAGGAGTCATCCTGGGGACTGTTTTCAATTGATCCCAATTACGAACCGTAGAGACGGCAACGCCAAGCTCTACGGCTATTTCTTCTGCTCTTTTGCCTACTCTTAGCCTTAGATCTTTCATATTCATACCAATAGATTACACCATTACCATAGCACATTTAATTGGTACCAAGCAATTGACAAGTACCAATTAATTAGTAATAATAAAAATAGAGAAAGCACCCCCGACGACCAATCTGAAGTGCTTTCTCTTGCCCTAAAAATTAGGAGATTCTCATCATGCCACAGATCACCCCCGCCCAGCAACCGCCCACCGATTGCGGTCTAACGCACCTCAAAAGAATTGCTGCCGACGAACAAGCGATTGCTCAAGCCGAACTGAATCAGTACGTTGCGGAGCAAGCGCAGGCGATAGCCCCAACCACAGACTTCTTAACATCTCGTGACCGCCACATCATTAGCGAGATTATTGAAGTAGACCCCCAATCCATCCGTACTCTGTGGATTGAAGCCGGAATTACCGTATGGGTTCAGTTTGTTGACGGAGGAAGACTGCCATTTGAGCGGAACTGGTTTGCGAAACGGGTTGCAGAAGTTAAAGCAACACTACCTGAAACCCCCAGAGAACGGAACGAACGCCTCAGTGAAGAGTTAGAAGTTGCTTGTCAGAAATACGGTTTAACTCATGGTGAGATTGACTGGCTCTCTTTCAGCACAACCTTATACGTGAACCGTCAGCGTTTGGGCTTCCTCGGCTGTAATCTTCAAGGCCAATGGTATAGCCGACAAAGCCACTTGGGAGGCAGTCGCACGGCTGTTGATATTGATGCTGCGATCGCACTGTTGGGCGTTAGAGAAACTGTAGCCGCATAGTACCGCAAGTAGAAAAGGCGATCGCTGTTGAGTTAACGGAGATCGCCATACAACTATGACAAATTGCCGAATTCCGCTACAAGGTACAGCAAATATGTCTTTTCATCAAGAAGCAGATTGGGGGGAGTGCTGCGAACCAATACTCCTATCCCCAAATCATCCAAATGCAGAGGTAATCGAAATTCCAGGTTACAAACTCGTTTACTGCAATGGCGTTTGTCCGAGAAATTACCGCGTCTATAAAGATGATTCATTACTCGGCTTGGTTTTCCAACACATCACTCATTGGTCAAGCGGGATAGATGAAATTCGATACGCCCAACCATTAAATGCAGTAGTCGCATTGGATGATTTTCTAGCTGCAAGTATGGCCACAACAACTAACAAAGCTTTAGCAGCTTAATTCAAAAATCCCTTCATTCATCAACACAATTATGCAACCCACCATCAGTATTCCAAAAGACTGGGCATACCCCAGATTCGCATTTGGGCAGCGTACACAGCAGGGCATAGTCATCGGGTTAGAGTACAAGCCTGCTGGAACACAATTAGCACACGAATACGGTAATTCTTGGCGGTATACGGTACTTCCTGACAAACATTCAGATGAAGTTCGGTATTACTCTGACGACCAACTCCAAACACTATCTATTGCAGAAATACAAGCGCAATTACAAGCAGAGATTGACGAGCATCAACAGCAAATCAAGGTACTTCAGCAGCAATTGAAGGCAATCGGAGGTTCAAACGATGGCTAAAGTTTTCGATCCTTACATTGAAAGAACTGCTGCCAGATTGCTGCGATCGCTGCGTGGTTCTGGTGGTTCTATACCTCTACACCGTGTTCAGTTTTCACAGACTATCATTCAGCATTTGTTGGACAAGAAACAAGCACAAATAAAAAATACCGGACATGGATTCGTACTGTCAGTTATTAAACAGTTTTAGTTTCAGACAGAAGGAGAAAAATCAATGGATTTACCAGATTTATTGCTATTAGTTGAATCTGCCCAGTTTCTGATATCTCAAATCGAAAAACATCCTGATTACCAAGCACTCGATTATCACCCTGACCTAACAATCGGTGATGCTCAAACTGCACTGTCATATTTGAAATGCGAACTAGAGGAAAATCAACAGCCTTCAGTTGTATTGGAGAGTTGAGCAGAAGAAAAGCGATCGCTTGAATGAGTGCTTATATTCAAGCGATTGCTAGTGGCAGGAAATTTAGTTTTGCTAGAGAAATTTCATTATGACACATCAATGGTAAGGACTGAGAAACATGAAGTTTGAAATTAACCAAGTTGTTGAGATTGTAGATAACAAGCCTGTTATTCTTTCTACCGAGATTAAATTATTAACACCATCTACTGACTTGTATTCTCTTGCTAGAGATTACATCGAAGAATACGCGGATTACGAGTTTGTCCAACGCAATCAATACTCTGGGTACAGAATTAAGAACAACAAACGCCGTCGATACATTATAGTTCTGATTCCGCAACAAGACAGATTAATCATTTGTTCTCAGCAGCAAACTCAAACAACAAGTAAATTATTTCCCTATTTATGGGAGACGGTTATTAACAATCTTGAGGAATTACACAAATTTTTTGAACTTTGGAACCATCACGACCATGTAAAAGCAAAAGCCTGAATAGGTTTTATCCAGGCGATCGCTAAGTAAGGGATTTAGGTAGATACCTCTACGTCAAGGGAATCATTGCACACCTATTTAATTAAGAGGTTAAGAAATGAGTAATGAAATTAAACTAGGCTTTTGCAATCCTCCTGAACCAGTTTATCTTTACGTCAAAAATGGGGAATTAAGCGGTGAATCATATTTGTGGTATCACTTCAACATTGAGGAAGACAAAACCATCCCAGTTCAACATCGTGGGTTAACAGGTTATTTATCAGAATTACGAGTAACAGCGAAAGAATTCAAAAAGAAGGAAAACATTAAGCTAGACATTGTTGTTACATCTGATGAAGTTTATGTCATACGAACTGGCATTGAAACTAATTTCGCCAAAACATTTTTATTATCAGCATCGCTTGTACAAGACTTTTCCAAACCCCTGATTATTGCTGTTACTAGCGGCGAGGAAAATACCGTGTTTTGTCGATTATATGATGCCACTACCAAAGTCAGAATCCGCAAAGAATGGAATGCAAATGCTGACTGGGGTGCAATCATTACTGAAATTCAATCTCGCTTGGGAACATCTGCATCGCTTCCCTTAACATCAGAGCAACCACCACACCCACAAGATTTGCGAGTGAAACAGATACGTACTTTGTTAAATTATCCGCTTGATTTAGTTAAAGAATACTTGCAGTTTCAGGATGTTGACCGTCCGAGTTTACTTCCTGTGAATAAGATTGATTCTCTTGTAAAAGCAATGTGCTTGGCTTGGGCTGTTGATAAGTTTGAAAACCCCAATGATGCTGAATCTTCGTATCAAAAGCAAGTTCTTGACGCGATCGCTAGTGGGGCTGATGAAGTAGCGGCGATTCGCTCATGGATGCAGCAGTTAACAACAGTAAAAGCAGGGGTGGCTTGACCAAGTAAATAAGTCAGGGGCTGGAAGTAGACAAAGAATCTCAAAGTTTCTTATGACCACTTTCTTCTATTTCTAAATCTTAAGGGGCATCAAATTTAAGAGAGGTATTTATGGCTAAAGTCTTGATTGATTCAGACAACTATACCTGTCATCAAATTGCTAGTATTCTATCTCTGAATTTATCAATAGTTCGCTTTTGGATTCAGCGTGGTTGGTTGAAAGCTAACAAACATACTCCCAAACATTATGAAATCGGGATTGGACACCTCAAACAATTTCTAGAAAATCCTCCACATCAAATTAGAAAACGGATTACTGCCCTTGATTCTCAAGCCATTAATTATCTAGGGAAAGCGTAATGGAATCAATCACTGATTTAGAAAGATGTTGGTTCTTATCTCCGCCTTGGAAACAAAACATCCCACCCGTTGAAGTTAACTTGTTTGAAAAAGTCTACCTCAAAACCAACAGAAGATTCGGTTACTGCTGTGGAGTGCAATGGTATGGCAATTGCTGGAATTACGTTATCGAGGTCAAAAATGATTTCCACTATGCCACTAAACATCAAATTATTGCCACTGGTAATATACAACCCAGGATTTTGAAAAAACCTGCTTTCGTGTTGGGACAGCGCGTACTGTTAAAAATTCCCAATCACGGCACAAAGCAAAGGTTAATTCTGGGGATTGAGTTAATCGAGAAGTCCTGGTTTTATCTAGTCGAGTTGGTATTACCAGTAAACCAAAAAGTTTTTCCAAAAGGGCGATCGCAACGCACACCGCAGGCATCATCAATAAACAAACACGTATAAGCAAGTATCATTAAATACTAGTTTTATAACAAATAG
>NZ_JACJSE010000041.1 GCF_014698045.1 Aulosira sp. FACHB-615 | reverse complement strand
TGATAAGATATCGGGCATGGGCTTGTTGTGGCTTTTGAGTTGTCGTTTGGGAAGACAATAACTCTACTACATCAGCCCTCTCTCTTCATCCTCTTATTTTGGCGAAGGTATTGTAATTAGCAACAATTCCTTGTGGGAAGCTATTATTTACTGAGGGTATTAATTGAGGTGAAGAAGGTACTTCAGTGACAGTTCCGTCATATCGGTTGACTTTCAGCACAGAGATTCGATTATTCGCAACATTGATAGCTGGTTGAGAAACAACATGCAGAAATGATTCTGTAGAATCTAAAGCTAGTTGAGCGCCACCAGTAAGCATCTCTCCCCTGAGTACAACCCTCTGAATTTCTACTGGTGTGCTGGGGTCTCGCCCAATATCATAGACAGTCACACTGTTATCAAGAGGGTTTGTGGTGTAAAGACGAGTTCCAGCGCGATTAGTTACTAGCCAACAAATTGCTCTACCCGAATTAGGTACGGTTCTCAGGAGGTGTAAATCTCCATCAGGCTCGTAAGAATAGACTCCCAATTGATTGCTGAGTGTAAAAGCAACATACAAAATTGGTCGACGGGGATGAACTTGAAGCCCCAGTGTTAGACCTAGAGGGTTGGGTGGGAATGCGGCTGGAGGTAGTTGTTGTGGTGAGTTTGGGCTTTGTTGCAAACGACCATTAGGAAGAATTTGATAAGAGCGCAATAAACCAGTCCCTGCGTCCATACCAAAGAGCAAACGTTTGTTAGGAGAAATGAGTGCTTGGGTAGGTAGAGAACCTCTGGGAACAGAAGCTGTAGAATTTGGAATAGGAATCAGTCTGCCCTTGGGAGTGACGCGAAAAGTAGTATAGTTCGGTAAAGAATCGCTGGCTTCCTGGGTGGGAATCTGCGGTAATAAGTTTTGGTTAACTACAGTCAAAATATCGCCGGCTAGACCAAGACTAACTGGCTGAACTCCCCCGCTAGGAAATGGCGATCCTTCTACTGGCGAAAGACTGCCATCTCGATTGATGTCAAAAACAGCAATAGTATTTGACCCAGAATTGACCGCAAATAGCCGCGTTTTTTCAGGGTTAACAATCACTTCTTGATCAGAAGCAAAGGCTGTAATGAAAAAGGGGCCTTTTCCAGCGATGGAAGCATTAGGAATTCCTGCACCGCCAGTTGGAAAAGACGGTGTAGATAATGGTGTGAGCGTACCCAAAGCATCACGGCGGAAACCAAGAATAGAGTTAGCATTGGGAGTTGGAATGTTACTTTGGGTGTAAACAATACCAGTTAAACGAGGCCATTGATACCAGTGGGCATCGGCACTTTGAATTGCTAATCCGCCTGTCAGTACAAGGGCGGCTACACCAGTGAGTGTCAGCAATTTTTGAGAACGCTGACGATTATTTTTGTTAGTTTTGGAGATTATATTCATCAATTTACCCTGGGAAATAACTACATGCGGTATGTAGAGATATCACAGTGATTCCGAGAATTTATGCAAATTTCTTCAGATCATTTCCGGGTAATCAATTATGCTTCTGTACAAGCAGAGGAAACTTTATACAGGAAGGTGTAAGATAAATTCTGTACCTTCACCCAACACAGAGTTACAAATTAATTTGCCATTGTGAGTTTCTTCCACAATTTGACGGGCGATCGCTAATCCCAATCCTGTACCTTTACCGACTCCTTTGGTAGTAAATAAATGGTCAAATATTTTTTGCTTGACTTCTGCCATCATTCCCTTACCATTATCAGCAATTGAGATGATTACTTGCTGCTCTACCACAGAAGTTGTAATTTTAATTTGATTGGGTTTGGCTTCGATTTCGGCAAACTTCCGCCCATCATTTGATTCATCTAAAGCATCAATCGCATTTGCCAAAATATTCATAAATACTTGGTTTAACTGCCCAGGGAAGCACTCAATATTTGGTAAGTCGCCATAATCAGTAATTACGGCAATGGCAGGGCGTTGGTTATTAGCTTTGAGGCGATGTTTGAGAATTAAAATTGTACTATCGATACCTTCATGAATATTGAATAAGGCTTTGCAATCCCTATCAGCACGGGAGAAAGTACGTAAACTAGTGCTAATGCTTTTTAAGCGATCGCAAGCCAGAATCATGGCAGAAATCATCTGGGGAATGTCTTCTAGGGTGTAATCTAAGTCTATTTCTTGGGCATGTTTAATGATATTTGGATTAGGAGGATTTAAACTTTCTTGGTACAGATTTAAATGTTGAATAATATCTGCCAACATAGGTTTAGCTTGTGCCAAACTAGCAGAAATAAATCCCAGAGGATTATTCATTTCATGTGCTACCCCAGAAACCAAATTACCCAAAGCAGACATTTTCTCATGTTGGACTAATTGGATTTGAGTATGCTGGAGATGTTGGAGTGTTTGTTCAAGTTCGGTGGCTTGTTTTTGGGTTTCAATTAATAAATCTGCTTGCTTGAGAGCAACTCCCATTTGTGCGCCAATTTGTTGGGCAAATTGAATTTCAAAAGGTTGCCAATGACGTGGGCGATCGCATTGATGAATGCAGAGTAAACCCCACAGTTCATCATCTTGCATAATTGGTACTACCAACGATGCTTTAACTTGGAACTTCACTAAAATTTCTCGATGACAATCAACTACTGCATCTGTGTTGATATCATCAATGGCACAATAGCGCCCTTGTTTATATAAGGTAGCAAATTCTTCTCCAAAACAATGATCTTGCACTTTTACGGCTAAAGCCGAAGTAAATGAGGGTAAAACATCCTCGGCGATAAATTCACCATATTCATAATTTGTCTCTAGGTGAAATTGATAAATTCCCACCCGATCAGTGTGGAGAATTTGACGGATATTTTGGGTAACGGCGCAGAAAATTGCCTCTAAATTTAAAGATTGTCGAATTTGCGTTACCACCTCAAATAAGGTTTTTTGCTGCTGGAGAGTTTGTTGCAGTAGTTGGGCTTTTTCTTGGGATTCTCGATACAGTCGGGCATTTTCTAAAGAAATCGCCGCTTGGGCTGATAACATTTGAATAATTTCCAGGCGATCGCTATGAAATACACCACTTGTCAGTTTATTTTCTAAATAGACAATACCGACTAAATGCCCATGATAAATAATTGGCTTACCTAATACACTACCGGGCTTGAAGGTTTGCATATATTCCCCAATAATGCCAGGAATATCTGTCTTACAATTATCAATGACAACGGTTTTTTGTGTATTCTTGACATAATTAATCAATGTAGCAGGAATCTCTAGGCAAGTCTCTATTGATTGGGGGTTAATTGTAGTTTCTATTTTCCCTTGAGAACTTGCTT
The DNA here is from genome assembly GCF_014698045.1 of Aulosira sp. FACHB-615. GTDB lineage: Bacteria > Cyanobacteriota > Cyanobacteriia > Cyanobacteriales > Nostocaceae > Nostoc_B. The sequence goes on along the minus strand of NZ_JACJSE010000041.1, from coordinate 41,602 downwards.
GACGATTAATTTTAGTAATTGCTTTGACTTGCCAAATACCATTTTCTTCCGGGAGAATCAGTACTGCTTTTTTTGCCCCAGAATTTTCTAAAATAATTTCAGTTAACCCGGCGATAAGTTCATCTAATTCAATCGTACTGGAAATAGTTTGAGCAGCTTTGAGGACAGATACAAAATCTATAGCATCAGTAATATTAGTACTATTACTAGTAGATGTTTGAGCAATAGTCGCAATAGTTTCTAATGGATTGAAGTTGAGTCTTTGCTGTTGTTGGATAGGTTTTAGGAGTTGCGGGTAGCGCCTTTCTAAGTCGTCGGTTTTAGCTTTTGCGCCCCAGCGTGCATAGCCATAATATGCGGCTTGTATATATCCTTGGGCAGCATTTTCTTTATTCAACTTTAGATAAAATCTAGCTAAAAGTTCATTTGCTAGTGCAGCTTCGCAGATATAGCCATTATTTTTAGCGCCCTCAATTGCCCGATCATAACTTTCTATTGCTTCCCAGTAATTATTAAGTAATTGATGACATTCAGCCGACACTAACTCAAATTTGTGTAAATAATTCATTGGCGCTTTATCAGCCCAATTTTTCATTTTTTGCTGATTTTCAGCTATTTTTTTCAGTAACTCATCCAACTCCAGATGAGGCTTTTCCTTGTATACCTCTATGTGTGCTAAAGAATCATAAAAATAAAATAGAGGAATATAAGGAAACCCAACAGCCCCATCTAAATATTGTGCAGTTGCAGCAGCATCAACAATTGCTTGTTGATAGTCTCCCAATAAATAATTTAAAAATAATTTATGAAAATTGATGTAAAATAAACCCAAGCGATCATTAGATTCTATATACTGGGATAAAATAATTTGTTCATCAAAAAACTCTCCTTGTAAGTATGGTGATGAACTTCTACCAGTTTGGCAATCTTGTAGTGCCTGTTGCAACATTTTTAAATAATAAACAGAAGTATTTTGCTTGATTTGATAAAGAGAATCGTGAAAAGCTAATACTTCTTGTTGCAATTCTGATAAATCCTTTTCTATTCCACCAAAATATGCAAATGCACAGTGCATAACTGCGCTATATCCGGCAAATTGAAAATCTCCAGTTTCTAAGCCAATAGTATAAGCATCACGCAGAGGTTTTAAAGTTGTACTTAAAGCATCTTGCCAATGTTTAATAAAGCCATAAACCATAGCATTAACTTTACATTGCAGTTCTTTAATATTTAGCTTGTGCAATAAATCTAATGCAAGTTGACCAAACTTATAACCAGTTTCACTATTTCCCATCCCACCAGATAAAATCGCTGCATAACAGCCATAACTATGGGTAGAAATGGCATGATTACCAGATTCTACTGAAATTTTTACTTCTTTAAATGTTAGTAACACATAAAGAATAGGAGATGTAAGAAAAGCTGCCGGTAAAATGCTCGATATCAAGCGTAAAATTGCTAATTGTACTGGATCAGTCATTAATGGTAAGTTAATTAATGACTCTATTTCTTGACCTTGATAAGCTAATTGTGTTTCTTGTAATGCCACACCAATATCATTGGGTGTGGGATTTTCAGGAAATTCTACACCTAATAATTGTAGAACTTTCAGCACTATTTTGATCGCTACTAAAGCTTGATTTTGGGCAATTAAAGCTTGAGTTTTGACTTCATAAACTGTGATTGTGTCAAGAATTGTCTTGGCTTGTTGCAATAAAACTTCTGATAATCTTTCCATTTCGGGAAAATCACCACTGAGATAAGCGGCTTCTATGGCTGTTTCATATACTTTTAAAGTAAACTCATATTGATATTGCCAACTATTTTCGGGTAAAAGCTGTAGACTAAATGTGCAGTATTCCCAAGCGGCGCTATATGCTGTTGAGGCTTTAGCTTTTTGGGCTGCATTGAGATTTAAATGTGCTAGTTCGTCTCGCTGTTCGGCTGTTGCTAGTAATTTAATTCCCCAGTTCAGTTGATTAACAATGGCAAATATTTTCTCCTCCCGTTGATTTTTAGGAGTATTATTTAACAATAATTGCCCGATATGTAAATGGGTGCGTTGTTTGTGTTCTTCGGGTATTAATGAATAAGCGGCTTGTTGGATGCGATCGTGTAAAAATTTATAGGTGATAATTTCAGAAGTGTTTTGATGAATATTTTGATGATCTGAACTGATGAAAAACTTGTAAACATCACTTTGAGGTAAAATCAAACCTGCTTTTAAAGCACTCCACAAAGATGTTGCCGTTTCTGGTTGTGATTTTTGCGAAACAATTGCTAAGGTTTCTAAATCAAATTGGTTGCCGACACAAGCAGCTAATTTTAAAATTTCTTGTGTTGTTTCTGGCAATTTTTGGATTTGTAGTGCCATAAATTCAACAACATCGCTAGTAAGCGATCGCTGATTAATCGCCGCTATATTACATTCCCAATGTCCTTGCTCATAATTAAAATAAATCAGCTTATCTTGGTGTAAGGATTTGAGAAATTGTGTTGTAAAAAAGGGATTGCCTTGAGTTTTTTGATAAATTAATTGTGAAATTGGTAAGGCTAAGGTTTCTGAACAAATTAAGGTATCAGCTACTAACTGATTTAATTTCAATTCGTCCAGTTCTTTCAGGGTGATGGTATTAATTGTGGTGCCATTTTTAGCAATGTCATCTAAAGCTAAGATTAAATGATGCGCTGCCGAAACTTCATTATCTCGATAAGCTCCAATCAGAAGTAAATATTCAGGATGTGCCTCACTCATTAACGATTGCATCAGTTGTAATGAGGCAGAGTCAATCCATTGTAAATCATCCAAAAATATCACCAATGGATGTGCTGAGGCGCTGAATAGTTTAATAAATTTTTGGAATAGCAAATTAAATCTATTTTGGGCTGCATTACCTGATAATTCTGGTGCAGGTGGTTGTTTACCAATAATTAGTTCTAATTCTGGGATAACTTCAAGAATTACCTGGGCATTTTCGCCTAATTCTTCAATAATTTTATGCTGCCATTGTTGGATTTTATCATCGCTTTCGGTGAGTAATTGTCCCATCAAATCCCGGAAGGCTTGCACAAATGCTGAAAAGGGAATATTCCGGTTAAATTGGTCAAATTTACCTTTAATAAAATAGCCACGTTGTCTAACAATTGGTTTATGAACTTCATTCACAACCGCAGTTTTACCAATTCCCGAAAAACCCGCCACTAGCATAATTTCTGTGCTACCGTTAGCAACGCGTTCAAATGCGGTTAACAGAGTTTCAACTTCTAGTTCACGTCCATACAGTTTTTCAGGAATAATAAAGCGATCGCAAATATCCCTTTGGGCAATTTGAAAACTTTTAATTCTACCCGTTGTGTGGAGTTGGGTTAGACAATTTTCTAAATCATACTTGATTCCTAATGCACTTTGATAGCGGTCTTCGGCATTTTTCGCCATCAGTTTCAACACAATCTCGGAAACTACCTGGGGAATTTCTGCACTGTTAACTAATGCGGGCGGAATTTTGGCAATATGACAATGCAACAATTCCATCACATCGGTTGATGGAAAAGGTAATTCTCCAGTCAGTAACTCATAAAAAGTTACCCCCAAGGAATAAAAATCAGTCCGGTAATCAATCAAACGATTCATTCTCCCAGTTTGTTCGGGAGAAATATAAGCCAATGTACCTTCTAAGATATGAGGATTAATCAGCGTTTGAGTTTCTCTAGGCAACAAAGATGCAATACTAAAGTCAATAATTTTTACTTGTTTGGTATTGGGATTAATGACAATATTGCTGGGTTTAATATCTTTATGGATGATGCCATCACGATAGAGCGTATCTAATATACTGCACAGAGCGATCGCTATTTCTAAAAACTCTAGTAAAAACTCAGGAGATTGCCGTTTTGTGGCAGTAAAATAATCCTTGAGCGCAATTCCCCCCATATCTTCCATCACGATCGCATAGCCATTTTGATAAGGTTCTAGGCTATAGATTTCGATAATTCCAGGTTTATGCAAATTTTTAGCGATCGTGTATTGATTGCGAAACTGCACTAATTCATTAAAACTCGGATAAGGGTTTTTCAGCAATTTCACTACTACTGGTTTGTTGTCAATTTCTCGATATCCACGATAAACCAGTGTTCTCAAGCCATCGTAGAGTATTTCACTAAATTGATATCCAGAAACTGCTAACATACCACCAAATCCTAAAGACGCTTAGATATTAGTGTTCCCAAATATCATCAATTTCTCATCAATAATTTTGATTTTTTAATTTATTATTTCAATTCAATTTTCACTAAATTATCTTACCTATGTTTACAATGGAAATCCTTGCCTAATTTTCTCTGTTTATGGATTCAATTTGTTAAAGCAATGTCTAATACAATTTAGTATTTGAGATTTTAGATTAGTTTAGGTGAGCAAAAATTTTACACTTCTGCACCCTTATATCTATTCCTGCTAATGTGAATAGGACTTTATAGTAAAGTACTGACTAGGAATTTAGTACAAGTCAGCGTAAATAAACCAACCATAAGAAATTGTTAAAAGGCTTGTGGTATCACTATTCTTTCTTTTTCCTTTTAACCTTTTACTTTTGCCTTGTTGTACTAGTGTTATCAGGTATTTCAACCATAAACATAGTCCTAACAGATACTTCGACTACTTTAGTGCATCAGCTATTAGCAGTTAGTAGTGTACTGACATTGGGATCAAATTAACCGCAGATGGAATTTCTTTTACTACAATACTTTAGCCTTACCATAGATGTGTTAGCGACAGCGTAACACATCATACTTAATAGTCTGTTTACTCAGCACTTTAAAGCCAGTGGGTGACGAGGGATTTGAACCCGCAACCAATAGATTAAGAGTCTACTGCTCTACCGTTGAGCTAGTCACCCGCACTGAATACCTATTATAGCAGCTTTTGTGGGGTGATGCCAAGGTAAAGTTAATCAGGAAGCGGGTTACAGCGTAGTTAATCTAACAGAATCTTGTCAAGACAGCAAATGTGAAATGGCGATCGCCTTTCAAAAAAGAGAATTAGGATTTCTGAAGTCAGGAATAATCTTCTTTTTAGAGCCGAAAATATTAAAAAATAATGATATCTTATCTATCTAGATTAAAAGTAGTTGACATATATCTATCTTAAGATATAGTTTATTTAGTCAATACAGCTTGATAGTTGATTGCTTGCAACAGTGTGAAAACCACGTTGCTACTGAGTAGTATTTCAGTAAATCTATTAGGTGTACATATCCAACTAATAAGTATGAGATTCAATTCGTAAATCTCTGTCCATTTGTTTGGATACAATTTGCTCTGGGATAACAACGCTGTCTGTACCGCAGATATCGGTTTGCTTTTATGCACCTATGTCAGCACTATCAAGTTCAAATTTATTATTACTGCATCAAAAAGTAGAAAAGTGCAGATCACCTACTAATAAATGTGGCGAGTTTTGTAACCACTTACGTTAAATTTTGAAAATACTTAGGAGTCATGAGCATGAGTAATAAACCAGAACAAAGTCCATTAAGCTTTGTTGCTCCTATCAAAGCACCAGTAGCAGATAACTATAAAGCTCTCAAGAAAATTTTAGAATCTGGGACTTTTGGAGCAGCACTAGATGAAGTGGGTACAGTACATTTTGGACGTTTTATGTTCCTTGAACCAGTTACACCAGAATCAGGAGAAGAGTATTATGCTAAATTCGCTCTCTTTACAGCCTATGACGGAGATTTTACAAAATATGTTGATGACTTTGTTGCAGTAGTTGGTGATTTTTTTAATTTACTATTACAGCATTTAGAAGATGGAGATCAGGTAATACCAGTTCAAAAAAATGCTCAAGATTTTGCACAGTATGTACACAAATATGATCAGGAAGTCAAAGTCTGGTATAGTGCTTATCCGAATTTAAATGTAGTTGACATCCGTCAGTTAGTAGCTCAATCATAAGATTATCGCTTTTATCACTTCCTTGCAGCTAAACCTAATTCAGGACAGATGAAGAATTGGCTACTCATATAATTTTAAAAGAAGTTTTACTGTTTAAAAGTTTTCTAAAAAATAGCGTTGTATATTAGCGCAATTAGCTAGAATCTTTACCTAAAAACATTCTTTTAAGATTTTATAGCATAATCATCTATTGGTGTGAAAACCAAACTTAGATGAGGTTTAACACAAGGAAGTGATAATTTTATGACCTGTAATACTAAGGGTATTACGGATATTCGGATTAGCTAAATATTAAGAATATAGGGATACGTTTTGATTACTGAATCTATTTGTGTACGCAGGGAGGAGGTAGTAGGAAAGAAGCTTAATCTGGGTGTACTGATTTTTTTAGAAATCAAACATGATTCCTATAGTAGCATATTTCTCTTTGAAATCAAACAAGAATCAAAGTTGATATGACAATTAGTAAAAATCAAACACAGCTTGATTTCAGTGATATACAGGGTTATATCGTCCGTGGCTATAACATGGATTTTGCAAGACATTTTGTCCTTCAGGTTCAAGATGCAAAAGCTGCCAAAAAATTTATTGGTAACTTAGTAAATGGTAATGAATCAATTCCCCAAATTACTACTGCTGCATTGTGGGAAGTAAAACCGAGTTACTGCTTGAATATTGGATTTACTTTTGAGGGGTTAAAAGCACTACAATTTGGAAATGTTGATCAATCTTTTTCAGATAAGCATTATCTTTCCTTTAAAAAAGGTGCTAATCATCCAGAAATAGCAAAGAAATTAGGTGATGTTGGAGAAAGCTCTCCTGAAAATTGGAAAGGTGGATTAGGAACATCTAATACTCATATTTTACTATCTCTCTATGCTCAAGATAGTGAGATATTAGAGCAACAATCAGATCAACTGCGAATACTTTTTCAGGAAAAACAAGCATTGAAAGAATTATCTTGCTTGGATGGAGCTAAACTTCCTGATGAGCAAGGTAAACCTAGCGATATCATTCATTTTGGTTACAACGATGGAATTTCCCAACCAAAAATAGAAGGTGTTCCCTCAAAGGCTGGACTTCCATCATCTCTCGATCCTCAACCAGTGATTCCTGCTTATGACTTTATCCTACTAGATGAACCAAAAGCTCCTTACTACATACCAACTCCTAATAAGTTGGGTTTAAATGGTAGTTTTGCTGCTTTTCGAGTGCTGGAACAGGATGTAGCTGGATTTGAAAAGTTCCTTCAAGAGCAAAAAGATAAAATTGAGCCAGAAAAACTAGCAGCTAAAATGTGTGGTCGATGGCGCAATGGTGTCCCGCTAGTCCTTTCTCCAGATGCTGACCAACTTTCACCCCCCGAAAAACCAATTACTTACGAACAATTTAATAATTTTAACTATCTTCAGGAAGACCCAAAAGGATATAAATGTCCTATTGGTTCACACATACGGCGCACAAATCCTCGTGATGCGAATATAAAAGGGGTAACAAAAATTCACCGACTCCTCCGTAGGGGAATGCCTTATGGGCCTGCTTATAACCCTAATTGCCCTAATGATGGTTATGAAAGGGGATTACTAGGACTATTCATTTGTGTGAGCCTAGAGCGCCAATTTGAATTTGTCATGGAAGAGTGGGTGAATAAAGGAAAGTTTGCTACTCTGCCTGAAAATGCCCAAGATCCTTTGCTTGGTGTTAATGACAGTAATCAAAGTCAATTCGATATTCCTGTCTCTCCCGACCAACCTTCTATCAAGCTGACTAGTTTTGAGCGATTTGTTAAAACTAAAGGTGGAGCTTACTGTTTTTTACCTAGTATTACCGCCTTGCAATATATAGCTAGTAATTGATGAGTGATGAGTAATGAGTGATGAGTAAATAGGACTGATGCAAAATTATGAGAAGACGTAGACGCGCTCTTCGGCTACTCTTACGAGAACGCCTAACGGCGAAAACGAAGTTATAAGAGTTTGAGAGAGTTCTTGGGTAAGTCCTAGTAAATACTCATAACTCATTACTTATTACTCATTACTTATTACTCATTCCAAAACTGGGCAATGTAATGATGAAGGTGGTTTGGCGATTTGCACTCTCTACTGTGATTATACCGCCTAGATGCTTGACCATTTTCTGCACTAAAGCCATTTCTAAGCCTGTACCACTATATGTCCAGGGGTCATTTTTCATGAGGCGATAGAATGGTTCAAAAATCCGGTGTATTTCACTGGCGGGAATTTCTAAGCCGGAATTGCAAATCTTCAGTTGCACTGCATTAACTGTAAAATCAGCCGAGACGGTGATGATTTCACCTGATGGGGTATTTTTGCAAGCATAGCTTAACAGTTCGGTGACTATGCGTTCTAAATCGGTGATGTCTGTTTCTAGGGGCGGGAGTTGATGATTAATATTGAGGTGTAATTTTTGTTTTTGGCAATGGGAAAGGTCACGAAAGGACTCAACAATAGGTGGTAGCCATGTTTGTAAGTCAATGGTGATCAATGTGGGTATATTTGGTTCGGTTTCAAGATAAGAAAGCTGCATCAAATCGTTGATTAACTTACTTTCTCGCCCACACTCGTTTTGCAAAATCTGCAATAGTTGGGGGACAATTTCGATATCTAGGATGCCTTCTGGGGTTAGCACACTTTCGAGAGTTTGGGCGGCGAGACTAATGCTGGTTATGGGTGTGCGTAGTTCATGGGAGAGGGTTTTTAAGAATTCGTTTTTGCGGCGTTCTTGCTGTTCTAATGTTTGCATTTGTGCTTGAGTGGTGGATGCTGTTTTGGCTTGGCGAAGGGCGATCGCACATTCATTGGCTACCTGTTGTACTAAACTAATTTCCAGTGGCTCAAACATTTCTTGGTTTGGTCGATGCAACCATAAGTTACCCAAAATGCCTTGGTTATCAAAGATTGGACAAGCTAACTGAGTTATAACCTTTAGTTGTGGGTGCCATCCAGGAACAATTTCTAAAGATTGCCAATGTTTTTTGGCTAACAATAGCTGATACACTTCTGGCAAGTCGGCAACTTGGCGGGTTAATCCTTGATATTCCGGGGTGCTAGTGGTGTATTCATAGATAACAGTTGTTTCACTTCCACCAGCATTGTAAGTTTCAATGTAACAAGACTGGAGTTGAAATAACTGAGTTAGTTCTTGAGTGGCTGTTTGCATTACCTGGTTCGTAGATTGATGGTCGCGGATTTGTTCGGTAATGCGACACACTAATGTTTGAAAGTTATTGGCTTGCTGTTTTTGTAGTTCTAGCTGGGTTTGCAAATGCTGTACTTGTTCTTGGAGTTTGGCTTGATGGACTGCTATACCAATTTGATTGGCTAGTTGTTTGAGTAAGTCAATTTCGATTTCTTGCCATTGGTGGGGTTGATGGCAATGTTGGGCGGTGATTAATCCCCAAAGTTTTTGCTGTGACCAAATTGGGACAACTAAATTCGCCCTGATAGGCCAGGATTCCAGCAAATTAACTTGGTCAGGATGTAACCCGGCTGTGTAAATATCTTCAATAATTTGAATGCAACTGCGTCCACTGCGTTCTTGATATTTGCCAATTAAGCTAGGATCGGGGAATTTCTGCCCTAAACAAGAATTGGGGGTGACTGTTGATTCTGCAATGACTACGTTAGTCTCATCAGGCTGCATACAATAAACTAAAATGCGATCGCACCCCAAACAATGCCGCAGTTCTTTAACAAGTTGATGCAGCAATGTATCTAAGTCTAAGGATTCTCGAATCCATTGAGCGATCGCTTCTAGCAGTTGTTCTTGGGCTGTTTGAATTTCTTTTGCTTGGGCTACCTGCTTCACTGGAGTGATGTTACTACTTGTGCCAATCAGTCGATAAATGCGAGAGTTTGCATCTCGCAATGGTGTTAATGTGGTACTCCACCAAGTCGCCACTCCTTGAAATTGCAAGCATTGTTCGTAGGAAATGGTTTTACCAAACCGCACGCAGTCAGCATAATGCTGACGCACATTTGCCGCATCATCAGGCGAGAGAATATCTTCTGGTTTTTTTCCCTTCAGATTCTCAGAACTAATGCCAATCCATCGTTCATGGGTGGGGTTTAAGGCTACGTAGCGAAAATCTCCATCGTCGAGAACATCCACGATAAATATAGATGTCTGCACAGAATTATAGATGCTCAGTAAAAACTGTTCACTACCACTGTGTTTCGCTAATTCTGGATCAAAGAGAATTTGAGAATGCAATTGTTGTTTCAACTCAACGGTTGATTCACCCGGATTTAGATTCATGGGAGAGTCCCTGTCTGCTATTAATGACTCCTCTAAGCGCAACCCCTGATGATGCTAAGTGATGAAAAATGCTTTTTTGCGCTTACAGCAAAGCATTGTCTGTCTTTGCTCAACTGATTTTTCGATCTTTTTCTATTCTTATCAGAAATATCGGAAACTTAATAGCAGTCAACTCAACAAATATATCTCCTTGAAGATCAGAGTGCATTTGCAATCAGATGCAAATTTATTAGTCATTTTTTATTAAGAATGATTTAAGATTGTTGCATACATCTAAGTATACTCAAAAGCAATATTTGCCAAAAATTACATTTCTTAATGTTATTTAAATATGCAGTGCTATTAACAGCATATTAACAAAATATTGCATGATGATTTTGCCTGGATGAGAAATGATAAATTATCGCAATAGTCGGTAAGCATTGATCCCTGTGAAGATGGCAACAACAATCCAAGCAATAGCTAAACCAACAACTTCACCTAAAAACAACCGCGTTAACCGGAGTAATACTATTCCCACAATTGCGCCAATGGGTACAGCCATCGCCCAAGCGATCGCACTCACAAATATCCATTGCCATGACAAAGCTACAGACTTGGGAATCGCTGTCCACTGTGCGAAGCCAATAATCAAACCAGCAACAGCACCTAAATTTGTCCCCCAAAATATTCTTAGGGGTAAAGCTGGTGTATTGGGGACAATCCAACCCACAGCACCCACACCAATAGCCGTGATGATTGCCCAAGCCAACAAAGTCGCTAACACCCAGCGCCCAGATAAAATTTGATGGCGGATGAGTAAACTTTGGGGAAATGCGATCGCCAAACCACCCAAAGAAGCCTGCGCCACCCCCACATCTGGCTTTTCCCCGACTTCAATCCAGCACAAACTGATCAAAAAACCACCCAAAGTAGCGATCGCCCACTGCAAGATAAAACCAACTTGACTTTTAGTAGATGTGAAGAACATGAACTTCTCGCCAGTAAAGCATGGTAGAGATTACTATACAGCGCGAGAAAAATCAAAAAAGTTCAAATTGTTAAAAGGAAGCAGGGAGCAGGGAGCAGTGGGAGAAAGAGTTTTGTCTTTCTCAGGACTTACGCAAAATCATGAAAAAACGAACCGCAAAGAGCGCAAAGGACACGAAGTTAAGAGGATTTGAGAGCAATACGGTTCAGTTAACGTTGTCAGCTTATTGATTTCAGAAGAACCAAGACTTGGGGGATTCTCCCCCAAACCCCCGATTGGGAGACGGTTGCGTCCCCCAAACCCCCTCCAAAAAATAGATATGTTTTATGTGTAGCAGTTAATTTATTTTCTTAACTGAACCGTATTGGATTTGAGAGGGTTCTTGCGTAAGTCCTATTTCTGCACAGATGTGCTGAGTCATAAATGATTTGCCGGACATGATATCAATTTTAGATTTCCGATTCAATCCAAAATCTTTTACCTGCTGAGTGCTGAGTGCTGAGTATTGAGTATTGAGTATTGAGTAAAAATGCTAGTCGCACCTTCATACTTGCCGATGAAACTTGTTTCATCGGGACTGCCTCCTGCCTCCTGCCTTCTGCCTCCTGCCTTCTGCCATACAACATGAAACAATAGGCTTGTTAGCAATCTCTTTTAAACCGACATCTCCTAGTAATTTCTGCCAATCTTGCATCAAGGATTTGCTTTGGGGATTGCGGCGGCGGAGTTGGGCTAATTGGGTTAAAGCATCGTACCAAATGCCTTTTTGAGCATACAAAATAACTTGCTGGCGATTCACGGAAGGAGTATGTTGAAATTTGACTCGTTGAATCCAGCCATTGACATTGATTGATTCATTGTCACCCTGACAATTGATGTTTAGGGATAAATACCAATGATAGTTTTTATCTGGTTCGAGTTTAACTGTGGATGGCAGACTGAGAGCGATCGCACCTGGTGTTTCCTTAACAGTGAAAGTTCTTTGATAAATTTGCTTGTAATTTCGCTGTTCGCGGCTAGTTTCGTCCCATAATTCTAATTCAGCGCCCTGAATATCTTTGGCCTGGTAAGGAACATAAAACCAGAGTGTCGGAGAGGCGCTAACCGTTAAGCCCCAAACATGGCTCATTTTTGGTTCTGATTCCACAGCCGGAACTATAGCGGTGAGACGCTCTTTAATATCTAGGGCGGTGCAATTGCGACCGTCACGAGTTCCCCCACCTTGGCGATTTCCCGGTGCGCCTCTGGATGATAACGGTGGTTGATTAAAAATTACCGCAGAAATTCTAGAGGGTGTTGACTGGGACTGCTTGATGGGGGATGAAACTTCTCCCTGATTCACAGCTAAAACCCATACCAAACCTAATCCTATCAACCGCATCATGATTTCCCTCCCAAATGCCGCTTTAAACCAGTTTTAATCACGTAGGTAATTGCCAAAGCAAATACTGATGGTATCACTGGGAGACAAAGACCGCTCAAGAAGAAGCCAAAACACAGACTAACAAGGATAACACTGGCTGTTACAGCTAAAACTCGACGATATAAAACCGAGTCAAATCTCCAAACACATAAACCCCCAATTAGTGACCAACTCCAGATCCAAATCACATCCCAACCCTGGGGCCAAAACTTTAGTAAAGGGCGTTCTTGTTGAGCGATACTGAGCATTTGACTCACCATTTGGGCGTGAATGACTATACCGGACATTTTTTTGTCAACTTCTTTACTAAAGGGAGTAAAAAAGCGATCGCCAATCGAGGGTGCTGTGACACCAATCAAAATAATCCGATCTTTCACCCACTGGGGTGGTAAATCATTTTTGAGAACGGCGGCTAAGGTAACTTCCCTGGCAACTTTTTGCGCTGAACGGTAATTGAGTAAAACTTGATGACCACGCGGATCAATGTTGTGATAAAAACCAGTATGATTTTCCAAAGGCTGAAAAACAGTCGAGCCAAGCTGCAAGTTGCCCTCTGATGTGGCTTGTGGTTTGATGCCCTCAAAATCGAGGTAACGCCAGGCTAATTTGGCACTGAAGGCAAATGAAGACTGACACCGGGAATTTCCTGGATCTATATGTAACAAAGAACGCCTGATTATGCCATCTGATTCCACTACAAAATCACTAAAACCCACATTGCTTGGCGGACTAGTAGGGGGAGGTGCAACACCAAATTTATCAGTGTTCGACTCTGGTTTGCTGACTTCGCAAGTTGTTACCAGCCGGGAGTTTTTCGGGATGTGGGCGGCTAGTTCCCGGTGTCCCGGTTCCACTGGTAAATCGCGGTAAATATCTAAGCCAATCACTCTGGGTTGATAGGCCTGGAGTTTCTCTAGGGTTTGCCAAATTACGCGATCGCTCAAAGGATACCGCCCTTGCTCTTGAATATCTTGTTCTGTAACTTGGACAATCAAAAGACGCTCATCAATTCCGCTATCTGGTTGTAAGCGCATAAATAAATCAAAAGCCCACAATTCTATCGGCTGGAGTCCACCTAAAAACCGCAATGTCATAATTAAGCCAGTCGCCAGTAAACTCCGTACCAAGATATCTTGCAAATCTTTCCAGTCTAGCCGACGACGGTAATTAGGAAGGCTGATCGGCCGCAAATCTTTCCAAGTCGGTGTTACTTGGGCGGGATTTTGGTAAATCATCGGTAGCCAAGTCGCCCCCGGTAAATCCGTAAATTCCTCTAGTCGTTCTTGAGCGCGGCGCACAGCAGTGTATAAAGTTTGTCCCGCCGCATATTCCCGCAAGAATTCTTTGAGAAACGATTGAGCAACGACATCGGGGACAATCTCTTGCATAACAATAATCACCGGGACGTGTAAATCAGCTAACTGTTGCGCTAGTCCCAAACCTTCACAGGAGTTAAAAATGGCAATCTTTAACCCTTTTTGCATCGCTTCCCGAAAAGCATGTTTAAATTGCTCAGTTTCGATGCTTTCTCTAGTACTAAGACTAATGCGGCCTCTTTGTTCTACAGTCTGACTATGGCCAGCAAAAAAGAAAATATCCCAGCCTTGGGGATTTCGGAGTTGGGTAATTAATTCTCGCCCTTGGGGTTGATGACAAAAAACTGATTCTGTTTGTGGAAGATTGGCGATCGCCTGACGATCTGCTTCTAAATCTAGGTGTTGATGATCACCAAAAATTGCCAGCAACCGGACGCGATCGCGTGGCGTTTGCTGTTTCCCAACTTCCCAAGCTTCATATTCTATCGGACTATAGCTAACACCGACATTTGGATAACTTGCTAGTAAATCCCAGGTATGCCAAGGTAACTTCCATAACATTACTTCCTTGGCTTTAATCGCTAACCGCAGAGTATCCGGCTGACTGGCTAACTCTTTACTCAACCTTTCCCGAATTTTTTGCCAACCGACTTCCCCCGATGCTTGCAACCATTGATTGAGGTTGGTTTCTACTTGTCTCATTCTTTGCCAACAGTCAGCCGCGATTTCCTTAGTTGCGCGATTCGTCGGTAAGCTTTCCTCAATTTCCCAACCATCATAGCGGGCAATCGCAGTGAGATTCCGAAAAGATTGTTGCCACAAAAAATACAAGCCTTCAATCTCAGTATTAGCTCCCAACCTACCTTCAATTTCCCCCACCGAAGAACCGCCATCTTCCCTCAGTTCTAGGGATACTTCAAACCCTTGAGCAAAATCTCCCCTACCAATTTTGAGAACTGCTACCCTGCTCATCGCTGCTTTCCAGTTAATTTTTTGTCTTACGCAGAGACGCAAAGATTAACACAATAATATCGTCTAATTTGTTCACGCAATAAAAGTCTCACTCACGCTGACTTTATCCAAAGTTACCTGCACTTGGAATTGAGTTCCTGGCGGGGGACTAAAACCCAATTGCAGAATTTTGTCTTTCCCTGCGCCTTGTTCGTCACTTCTTGTTTCTGCTTGCAAACGAGTTTCACCACCAGCAATTACGCTCAGTGTCAGATGGGGTGGTAGTTGATGTTGCTGGTTGATTGGCTGCACTTGTAACCGCACTCCGATTTTTGATTCTGTTTTGGGACGAATAGTGACAACCAGAGCCATTTGACAACCCGCCAATTGCAAGCCCAAATCAATCAATCGGGCTTTACTGATGCCGGCTTGGGGATGATCAGGGGCGATTTTGCCTAAACTTAAAGCCGCTTCCCAACGGGTTTCCTCATCCTGGGCAACTTGTAACAATTCTACCAACGCCGCGATCGCCTCTGGATGACCGACACCAATTTGTCCTAACACCCCGGCGGCTTGAGCGCGTTCTTTTTCTGGGCGATTGGATTTGAGGAGGCGAATTACTGGCGCGATCGCTTCCACAGAAACTTGCTCTTCCGCACCCCGCACAGCACTGAATTCTGGTGGTGTTAAAACTGACTCTACCGCTTGCCAAATTTCTGCAATCATACTGTCAGCCATTTGTAACCACTGACGCAAGTTGACGACAGCTAAATTCGGCAGTGATAACCGTTGCTGGTAGAGTTTTTGCCGCAACTCTTCATTGACTAGCAATGCTGCCCATTGTTCAAATGTTACCGCTAATCTAGGGGAGTATAAATCAGGATTACTGATTTGTGTGCATAAATCTGCCACTACTGCTGTAGATAACTGCGGTGGCGCTGCTGTTTGGGGACGAGAATCTGGTTGGGGCAGGAGGAGCAATTGTGTGATATCTTCCGTCAAGACAGCCTGATTAATATAGTAAGAGCGATCGCCCTGATCATATATCCCCCGACTCTTCAATTTTTGATAGCTGACATATCCCCACAACCGCAGCCAAGATTGCTCAGGCTCACCTAAATTAATCTGCACAGCCAGATAATAATCTTTTCGCCAGCTAGGAATATCAACCCACTCGCCGGGAACAACAAATTCCTCTAAATCACTCGTTTCACTGGGAATTAAAACTAATCTAATGTCACCTAAATCAATAGGAGTTCCATTCACAAATTCCCACAGGGAGTTACAAGTATTGGCGGCAATAATATTATTGATGTTCACATTAGCATCTTCTTCTGCTAACCAAGCCTCTAACCAAGGTACAAAAGACTTGAAACACAGATAATTAAGATAAGCTTGACAGCAAGCTGCGGCATTAGTATGAGCTTGAGATTGCTGCCAAGCTTCTTCTTGCAGTTTTGGTGATAACGGCAAGCATATATGATTCGGATAAATCGTGGCAATTTTTTGCAAATTCAGCATTTTCCTTCCTCAACTTCTCTGAATTTCTTGATAGAGCAAGTTTGTCGATAGCCAATCTTCAATTATTTCTCCAACTTGTTGAATTTCCGTTTCTAAAGAAATACCAAACTTCTGATCAATCCTCTGGAGAAAAGAACGCTGCAACTGCTGTTTAGCTGTAGTAATTGTTTGAGCATCACTATTAGATTTGAGGATTTTTTGAGCATATTTTTGCCATAAAATTTCTTGGGATGGTGATTCTAATTGGGTAAACGATTTTAATAATTCAGCTTGAATTAAATTTTGATAATAGTTTTTTAGCCATGATTTGATATAGTTATTTTGCCATTGCTTGAGGATATTTAAGAAATTGCTCTGTAATTCATCTTCAGCTATAATTAGTTTTTGTGTTACTTCTTCTTGAGTAAGAGATTTATTCTGAGTAATAATTTTAGTTAGCTCAGTAATATTCAGTTTTTGACCATATTTAAGTTTAATGATTTGTTGTAACTCAGGTGCTAAATCTGCAAGTGCAGCAATTAATTGAGAGGCAAGGGGATTAGCTACTAGATTAAAATTGCTAAATTTCTCATTTAAAAATGTTGTGATATAAGCTGTCGGATTCAACTGTTCACGGGTTAACTCCTGAAACTTTTCTAATAATGGCGTTTCTATATACTTGGAAATATAGCGCGAGACGGTTCCTTGATGGACGTTCATTCTACTAGCAAACTGTTCTTGAGTTAACAGCGCCAAGCGATGGGGATAGCACAAAGGCATCACAGCCTGACGGTAAGATGTGGGAATTTGGCTGCGAATTTTAGCTAAATTCTGCTCAATCAATTCAAGTTCGCTACGCAAAATTAAGTCTACTGCTGCTAAAGATTCTGCGTTTTCTGCTTCTGTTTCTCCCACTTCCCAAAAGTTGAAACTGGCTGTATCTGGCTGTTCATTACTATTAGCATCGTAAGGCACTTCCTTAATTTGCTCCGATTGTTGTAAAGCTTCAATACAGGTATTCATCCATTTTTGAATCATGATTGGTGTGATGGCTACACCAACGGCGACTTGCAGGGGTGCGCCTGGTTGAAATCTCTGAGAATTATAATCTTTAGCCGTTTGGACAAAATCTGAAAATTCTGGTTCTGGCCATTTTCCCCCGCCTTGTCTTTGAGGATGGTAGACGCGGTTGTTTTTGTAAACAGGAATAAAATATTGCCAAGCAAAAAGATATTGGGAAATTTCTGGTTCCTGTTTACCAGTGCTTTGCAATGCTGCTTTCAGGCGTTCGGCTGCGGTTTGCAATTTTCTGCGACTATTAATATCAACATCGCATAATAGATGCCAGGGTGATTCCCAATTGATATGCTCACGAGTGACATTTCTCAGTACCCCTAAGATATAGGTTTTGAGACTTGCACCACTATTGTCATTAGTTTTGTACTTATTGAGATATTGCTGTAATTTTTCGCGGTTACACAGGTGTTCGTTAGTCAGAGCATATAAATTTTCGGCATAAGCAGCGTAAAACGGCAAACGACACCAATTGCGCCAAATGAGGTAACAGCGATCGCGATCGAAGTAAGCTAATAAGTGCCAGTGAGCTAACTTTTTCTCTGTTTCCGCTTGGGAATCATCATTGAGAATTGTAACAAAATGATCCACATAGTCGCTCTCACCCCATTGGGGATGCAACCGCACCAGTTTTTCTATTCTCTCTCGCAAACGATTTTGAATTAACCGTTTGAAAGGAGGATAACCACTAGTTTCTGTAAAGTCATACAAAGTCCAGAATTGATCATTCATTTGCAGAGATTTTCCGCTTAATGTTTAGTAGCTTGCTCCTTGAGCGCAAGAAGCTAGTTTAACAGAGCTTTTCAGAACTTACGCACTAGTGCCGCTACGCGGAAGTCAAAAGTCAAAAGTCAAAAGTCAAAAAGCTTATATCAAAAGCTTTTCACTAACTTGAGATGGTATCTTTATTTCCGCCGCGTTGTACTAGTAACAGAAGACTAAACACAGAAAAGCCAGTGCGTTGCTTTGATTGTCAAAGTCATAGCAACTAGCACAACACCAAAAAATGAAAGTTGCAGATGATTTTTGCGTAAGTGTTACTTTTTTAGGAGAACTTGATTTTATTTTTCCATATTATTTTCATGGAAGAGACAACAATTTTGTAATTCAAGCAAAATTGTCACCGTTCAAGGAGTAATAAAAAAATGAGGGCAACAGATTTTAGCCAGATGATTTAGCCTGTTCCCCTCAAATTTATCAGCTTGATAATTAGCTTTTGAGACGCACAGTCTACAGTGGTGCGATAACAGGGAAATCAATTCCACTAAATGCAGGGTTTTGTGTAGTGTTAGTTCTCTGCATAGTTACCACGAATGAGTAAAGTCTGTCCAAACCTACATCGTGGATCAGATCCACAAATCGGGTTGTATTATCTATGATGTTGAACCCATTAGAACTCCATGTACCACCGACTGGTGTCAAACCATTAGCGTCTCGGTAGGTAAGGTTTACCTTAATTTCCGATGCCGTTCCGATTCCGTCACTATCTCGATAATAGACTCGGTATCTGGAGATATCGTTGTCGTTGGAAAAATCAACTAGTGTGTTGGCGTTAATTGGCAGTGGACAGTAAAGGGTGACTGTACCAGTAGCAGAGCCATTGAAAACATAAGCTCCGTTCGAGATGACAACTGACGCATCCCCACTGTCACTATTTGGGCGACAGGCGGTAGCAGGGACAGTTGTCGCTAGTATATCCCGATCATTGGCTGATGCAACACTAGGAACAATCAAGGACGCGGCAATGGTGGCGGCTGCTAAGAAGTTTTTTGAGATAAACATAAGAAATCCTTTGACTAGTTATTGTTATTTGGGGTTTGAACCCTTTGATTTGGTTATTGGGATAGGATTTGCTAATTTATGCACTTCCAGCAATTCACAGTTAAAAAAAGCCCTTTGTAAAGGATTGTTAACAAAAAAAATAATCACTACAACCCAATCAGGGTAGTAATTTCAGCAATTTTACTGGCTACAAAAACATTTATAACTCAGGGATAAGTACATAAATCAAAAAAGCCTATCCCATTAACTCTAATGAAAGGGTTCAAACGCAACGATGTAAAGGAAGCGAGTTAAATTCACTGTCGCTCATCACATCGTTAAGTAAACACCTTTTTAAGAAGTAAAAAGTAAGAAGTAAAAATTAAAAAGATAATCACCATAAATAAATTTAGGTGCTTATAACAATTATTCTTTTTCTTTCTTTGGCTTTTGGCTTTTTACTTGTGCCTTGTTCATTCAACATTTTACGTCATTTAAATTAAGGAGAAAAACCATGTCTAACTTTGACATTATTCGCGCTTGGAAAGATGAAGACTACCGCAACAGTTTGAGTGATGAACAACGTTCTCAATTACCTGAAAACCCAGCAGGTTTGATTGAACTTCCCGATGCAGAATCCAATGCTTTATCCGGGGGTGGTTGTTCACTATTTACAGGGACTTGTGGACGTGTCTGTGAAAGACTTACACCCCAGTACGGTTGTACAGGCTGTGACAATGGCGGTTTGACAACCTGATAGTATGAGGCTGAATGTGATTGCTTGAGATAGAAATCAGGCGATCGCACTTAATTCCTGCGTCAATTACTAACAAGATTGGGTAGGATATAACCTGCCCAATTACATCTTAAACAATACTCCGATTTCTCCCGGTGAAAATATCTTATTTAGGTTTTAATTTCAGGGAAACTTATGTCAACAGCAGATAATAATATACGTACATTAACAGATAAAAAGTACGAAATAAACTTAGCTAATAAAATCAACCAATCCAGCACAATATCTTCTACTTGGTATCAGGCTATCACTTTATCTGAGCGTATTCAAAAACAGTTAAGCTCTAAAAAAGTTGATGCTGAACTTGCCGCGCGGCGTGTACAAAAATGGCAGTCACAATCTAGTTTTGCTGATCAAGCTGACTTCGCTCAACGTTTAGCAAGTAATGGCATCAGTGCAGAGGAATTTTTCAACTTACTTGGTGAACCGATTGAGGCAGTACGAGAACGTTATCCCCACACCCCACAATGGTTAACAGATATCATCTCAGCCTTTGCTCACCCGGTTGCTGCTAATTTACCGCCACTTCCCCAGAAATTGCAAAATGCAGAAATGAGTGGTTTTTTGGATGTGATCGCACCATTAATTAGCCAAGGATGCGATCGTTTGCAAGCAGGTATCGCTGCGTTAATTGCCACGCAATCTGATTTACCTTTTGTTTCCAGCACGATTGTAGAATTGCTGTTTGCCAATTTACCAGAAAAGTTACTGGCAATGTTAAGCCGGACAATGGTATTAGAACTCAACGTTGCCCGTCTGCAAGGCAATCTCCAAGGGGAAACACCCAAAGAAAGATTCCAAAGCTTCTTAACACAATTACACCAACCTGAAACAGCGTTCAACTTGTTGCAAGAGTATCCGGTTTTAGCTCGTCAACTTGTAACTTGCATCGAACAATGGGTAACATTTAGTTTAGAATTTCTGCATCATTTATGCTCTGATTGGCAAGCAATTAAAACTACTTTTAGCCCTGATCAAAATCCAGGATTATTGATAGCATTAGACATGACTGTAGGCGATCGCCACAGAGGTGGACGCAGTGTGTCCATTGCCAAATTTAGTTCTGGTTGGCAACTGGTTTATAAGCCGAAATCATTATCTATAGATATTCATTTTCAAGAGTTTTTAACTTGGCTAAATCAACGCAGCGATCTGCCAGCATTCCGCACGCTGAAAGTTCTCAATCAAGGTACATACGGCTGGGTTGAGTTTGTGGAAATGCAAAACTGTTCCTCCTCAGCCGAAGTTGAGCGATTCTACCAGCGTATGGGGGGATATCTGGCATTACTTTACGTTCTAGAAGCCAGAGATTTTCACTTTGAGAATTTGATTGCAGTGGGGGAACATCCAGTTTTAATTGACTTGGAGGCACTTTTTCATCCGCGTCTGGAAGAAGGCGATCGCCACCAAGTACATCAGTTTGCCAATAATATTATGTATGACTCAGTTTTGCGCGTCGGACTACTACCCTATCGCGCCTGGGCAAACGCTGAGTCTGGAGGCATTGATCTGAGTGGTTTAGGCACGGTAGGCAAACAGCTAACACCAGACCGTCTTCCTTACTGGCAAGGTGTAGGTACAGATGAAATGCAACTCCAGCGCCAGCAAATGGAAATGCTAGGACAGCAACATCGACCAACGCTCAATGGTCAAGAAATTCATGCCTTAGATTATATAGAATTTCTCATTTCTGGATTCACCAAAATTTATGGATTGTTGTTACAACACCGCGATGAGTTACTAACAGAAAATAGTCCACTTACTTGGTTCGCTAACGATGAAGTGCGAGTTATCCTGCGTCCAACGCGAACTTATGGACTGTTGTTTATGGAGAGTTTTCATCCCGACATTCTACGCAACGCTTTGGATCGGGATTGCTACTTTGACAGACTGTGGGCTGAGGTCAAAAGTTACCCAGATATAGCTAGAGCGATCGCCTTTGAACAAGCAGATTTACAAAATGGTGATATTCCACTGTTTGTTACTCATCCCAATTCACGAGATATGTGGAGTAGTTCTCATGTCCGCATCGCCAACTTTCTCCAAGAACCAAGTGCGATCGCAGTTCAACGCTGTCTGCAACAACTCAGCGAAACTGATCTCAAACAACAAATATGGTATATTCGCGCTTCCTTAAGCACCCTGGCGCTCAACGTCGAGCAGCAAGCGTCTCACCCCAGTTACTCTGCGATCAAATCTCAGACTGCGATTAACCGGGAACAGCTATTAACGGCGGCTCAAGTAATTGGCGATCGCTTAGAAGAACTAGCACTGCGCGACAAAAATCATGTAACTTGGATTGGTTTAACACCTACCATCACCAGTCAATTATCTCTAATTCCCTTGGGGTTGGATCTTTATGGTGGTGTGGCTGGGGTGGCGCTTTTCCTCGCCTACCTTGGTGCTGTCACTAAACAGGAACGCTACATAAAGCTGGCAAAATCTGCACTGAAGACATTACAACAACAGACTCAGCTAGGTAAATCATTTCTCAAGTTAATTGGTGGATTTAGCGGTTGGGGAGGTGTGATTTATACTTTGACTCATTTAGGAGTATTGTGGGAGGAGCCAGAGCTATTGACTGAAGCGGTAGCCCTCTTAGAAATTCTCCCCGATGCCATCAAGCAAGACGAACAATTAGATATTATCGGCGGTGCAGCCGGATGTATTATCAGCTTAATTAACCTGCATAGATATAAACCCAGCGATCGCATAATCGAGGTGGCGCGTCAATGTGGCGAAAGGCTTCTCACCAAAGCCCAATCTATGGATAAAGGCATCGGTTGGGTAATTCGTCACGCCGGTACCAAACCTCTAGCTGGATTCTCTCACGGTGCAGCCGGAATTGCTTTGGCGTTGCTAGAATTAGCCGCCTTAACTGGTGAAATACGTTTTCGCACAGCCGCACTGGAGGCGATCGCCTACGAGCGCAGTCTTTTTGCCATCCAGGAAGGAAATTGGCTGGATCTACGCGACTTGGAAGTTCCCGGAAAAGATGTTAGTGATTCCCAACCAGCTTTGATGACAGCCTGGTGTCATGGCGCACCCGGTATTGGCTTGGCTCGATTACTTTCTTTGCCATACATTGATGATGCAGAAATTCGTGCCGAAATTAACACAGCCCTAAAAACCACTATCAACCAGGGCTTTGGTAGCAACCATTCTCTCTGTCACGGAGATTTAGGCAATTTAGAATTACTGTTGCAAGCCAGTCTCACCCTAGATGATCCACAGTGGAAAACTCAAGGCGATCGCTTGGCTGCTGCCATTCTTGAAGGTATCAATCAACACGGCTGGCTATGTGGTGTTCCCTTGGGAGTTGAGACACCAGGACTGATGACTGGACTAGCTGGTATTGGTTATGAATTACTCCGCCTCGCTGCACCAGAAATTGTTCCCTCAGTTTTGGGACTAGAACCGCCCAAAGTTAATAAGTAGTTGGACAAAATTAAATTCATTCGTGGTGATAGGGAACAGGGAAAAGAAAACATGAAATACCACTTAATTCAACAACATAGTGAAGAAGACTGCGGTGCTGCTAGTCTTGCAACAGTGGCTAAACATTATGGTAAAACCTTTAGCATGACTCGCTGTCGGGAAGCGGTCGGGACAGGACAGCAAGGAAGTACTTTATTAGGATTGAAACAAGGCGCAGAAATTCTGGGTTTCAATGCACGAGCCGTAAAAGTACCTCTGGAGACTTTCAACGAAATCACCCTGCCTTTACCCGCGATTATCCACTGGAAAGGCTATCATTGGGTGGTTTTCTACGGACAACAAGGTAATAAATACGTCGTTGCTGACCCAGGTGCAGGTATCCGTTATCTAGAAAAAAAGTGGTTTTTAGAAGCATGGACAAACAAAGTTATGCTGCTGCTGGAGCCAGATCCAGTGCGCTTTTTTACCCAGGAAGATGAACCAGAGAAAATTGGCGGTTTTGGTCGCTTTCTGCGGCGTGTTGCCCCTTATCGCGGCATTCTAAGCCAAACCTTATTACTCAATTCGGTTTTAGGTTTACTTTCCCTTGCTTCGCCCTTTTTGTTGCAAATTCTTACCGATGATGTGCTGGTGCGGGGAGATACGCAACTCTTAACTAGTGTTGCCATTGCTGTGATTGTGATGCACTTAGTTAGTAGTAGTTTGCGGTTGGCACAATCAAATCTGGTCGCCCATTTTTCGCAACGGTTACAACTAGGACTAATTTTAGAATTTGGCAGGCAGATTTTACGCTTACCTTTAAGCTACTATGAATCTCGGCGCAGTGGTGAAATTGTCAGTCGCCTAGAAGATATTCAACAAATTAACCAATTAATTTCGCAAGTTGTTGTCAGTCTACCTAGCCAATTTTTTATCGCTTTAGTATCTTTAGGTTTCATGCTGTTTTACAGTATTAAGCTTACAGTATTAGCTGGGGCGATCGCTCTCTTGATGACCCTATCTACAGTAGTTTTTTTACCCACCTTACAACAAAAAATTCGCAGTGTTCTAGTGTTATCCGCCGAAAATCAAGGTGTTTTGGTAGAAACATTTAAAGGTGCTATTACCCTAAAAACTACTACTGCGGCTCCGCAATTCTGGGAAGAATTTCAAAGTCGATTTAGTCGCCTCGCTAACTTGACTTTCCGCACTATGCAAATTGGTATTGTTAACGGCATATTTTCTAATTTAATATCCAGCATTGGCAGTATTACTTTAATTTGGTTTGGTAGCAGTTTAGTTATTCAGCAAGAATTATCTATTGGGATGCTTTTAGCTTTTAATAGTATGAATGCTAATTTTACCAACTTTATTCAAACTACTATCGATTTTGTTGACGAATTTACCCGTGCCAAAACTGCTACCCAACGGCTCACAGAAGTTATTGATGCGACCCCAGAAACTTTAGACCATAATCAAAAGCCTTGGGTAAACATTCCAGGCAATGCAGATATCACCTGTACCAACCTCAATTTTCATCATCCTGGGAGAGTGGAACTACTGCAAGATTTCTCGCTGACAATTCCTGGGGGTCAGGTTATTGCTTTAATTGGTAAATCTGGCTGTGGTAAAAGCACTTTGGCAAAATTGATTGCAGGTTTATATCAACTCCAGTCGGGTAATATTCGCTTTGGTATTTATAATTTAGATGATCTTTCTTTAGACTGTTTCCGTCAACAAGTGGTGCTAGTACCGCAAGATGCACACTTTTGGAGTCGGTCAATTATTGAAAACTTCCGTTTAGGTTCACCTCATATTAGCTTTGAACAGATTGTCAAAGCTTGTCAAATTGCTGGGGCTGATGAATTTATTAGCAATCTCCCCGACAAATATCAAACCGTATTAGGAGAATTCGGGGCGAATCTTTCAGGGGGACAACGGCAGAGGTTAGCCATTGCTAGAGCGATTGTGAATAACCCGCCAGTGTTAATTTTAGATGAATCGACGGGCGCACTTGACCCAGTGAGTGAAGCTCAAGTCTTAAATCAGTTACTCGCTCATCGTCAAGGTCAAACCACTATTTTAATTAGTCACCGTCCCAAGGTTATTCAGCAAGCTGATTGGATTGTGATGTTGGAACAAGGAAAATTAAAAATTCAAGGTTCTCCAGAGGCTTTGTGTCATCAAGCCGGAGAGCATTTAGATTTTCTTGATGCTGGGAATTTATCAGTTAGTAAAAATTCTTGCCACTGTTATCCGAATGCAAGTTTCCCCAGTAGCATTCGCTAATTTCTACCGTACTCAGTACTCAGCACTCTTCATCAGGAATACTGTTATGCTTAGTCAGTTTAATGCAGACTCTTTGCCCCCAGTGGAAGACCATGAATTTCTGCCACCGTTGAGTAATTGGGTGAAAATTGGCAGTTTGATACTTGTGGGTGCTGTGGGGGGTGCGATCGCTTTATCTTCGATCATCGAATACAGAGTCACTGTACTAGGACAGGCGATCGTCCGACCTACGGGAGAATTACGGCTTGTCCAAGCGGCGATGACTGGGCAGATAACCAATGTTTTGGTTAAAGAAAACCAGGCAGTGAATCAAGGAGATGTGCTGGCGACAATAGATGATTCCCGCTTACAAACTCAAAAAAGCCAACTGCAAGGCAACATCCAACAGGCGCAATTACAATTACAACAAATTGATGCTCAAATTCAAGCTCTCCATCGCCAAATTCAAGCGGAAACTGACCGCAAAAATCGTTTAGTGAGTTCGGCGCAAGCTGGATTTAATCGCGCCCAACGCAACTATCGAGAACAGCAAATTACTGTCCAAGCAGAAGTAGCCGCAGCCCAGGCAAATTTAAACAGAGCGCAAAATGAATGGTACAAAGCCCAGATAGAATTACGTGGGGCTGATGCTCAGTTGAAGTCAACAAAGATAGCCATGAGTGCGGCGGAAGCTAAACGCGATCGCTATCAAAAGATAGTTCAAGCGGGTGTTTTGTCTTTGAATCAATTAGAGGAAGTACAGTTAGATGTGGCTCAACAAAAACAAGCGATTGAGATGCGACAAGCGGCGGTAGAAGCACAAAAGCAAATTATTGCCCAACAACAACAAACTGTAGTCGCCGAACAAGCCAAACTGCGCCGCGCTCAAGCTGCACTCAATCCGATTGATGCGGAAGTAGCGATCGCACAAGAGACGATTGCTCAAGAAATTGCCGGTGGACAAGCTACTCTCGCCACTCTCAACCGTGAATTGCAAGCTTTGTTACAACAGCAACTACAAATGAAAAATCAGATCCAGCGCGACACCAGGGAACTACAACAAGTGGTTATGGATCTCAGCCAAACTAAAATTACCGCCAGCGAAACCGGGATTCTCGCGCAACTCAATCTGCGAAATCCTGGTCAATCGGTGCGTCAGGGTGAAGAAATTGCTCAAATTGTCCCTAGCAATGCTCCTTTGGTCATCAAAGCTGCCGTCGCTCCTGATGATGTCAGTAAATTAGCCAAAAATCAAGAAGTCCAGATGCGGGTGTCTGCCTGTCCTTATCCCGATTACGGTACTCTTAAAGGTGTTGTTAGTCAAATTTCTGAAGATACAATCAAACCTTCAGGAAATCAAGTTGTGTCCACCGTTGCCAATAATCCTGTTTCTGCTGTTTACGAGGTGACAATCATCCCCAACAGTTTTAGTTTTGGTAGAAACCAGCACCTATGTCATATTCAAGCGGGAATGCAAGGTAGAGCCGATATTATTTCCCAAAAAGAAACAGTTTTGAAGTTTTTGCTCAGGAAAGCTCGGTTAATTGCCGATGTTTAACCGCCGAAGTCCGCAGAGTTTTTGTTAAGGAAGGTTCTGAAGAAATTCATCTACAGAGTTGACAGCGATCGCCGCAGCCATTAAATTTTCTAGTTGTTCAATGCTCTGATCTTCCAGCCGGTCTTGCACTTCTTGGGGAATTGTACCGAAACGCAGTTGCAATACCTGTATTAACTGTCTTCTCGCACCTTGCTGTACACCTTGTTGTATTCCTTTTTGTAGTCCTTCTGTAAGAATTTCTTGATACCAAGGTGATTCACGTAATACTGTCATATCCCACCTCATAATTTGTTGGACTAAAGGTATGTCTAGTACAAAACTAGCAAAAAATGCTAACAATGGTTCTAACTGATTAAATTGTTCTGAGGTTCGGAGTTGCTGTAATGCACGTTGTACAACTGATGTTTCTGCACCACCTCGTAAAATCGGCACAAATGGCAATAGTGAGGGTAATGGTTGGCTAAACACAATCTCTGCGTCTACTTCCCACAAGTTAATCACGTGATAGTCTTGAATTACTCTTAGTCCCAAAAACTCGGATTGGTAACTACTCACAACAGTGATTGTGGATGGAGGAGGCAAGATATTGATGAGTACTGGATAAATCGGTAGTTGATATTTTTCTTCTGCTAAGGCTGTATAAGCCCTCATACGGAGAGGCATATTTTTTGGGTAACGCAACTGCAACTCGTTGAGAATTAAAAAATCTCCACAGGATTCGCTGTATGCTTTGATTAGCACATCTGTTTCCCGACTAATCCATTGAAATTCAGCACTCAGAATTTCCTGAGCCACGACATCTGGAAGTTGTGTTACCCATTGCGCCCAAGCATTAGGCGCGAGGCTAATTAATCTTTTACTGCCGATATCTGCTGCTTTTGCCACTGGATAATTTTTAAGTTTAACTGTGATCAGTAATCATCATATATATCAGGCGATCGCACTCACTACAAGGTAGCTAAAAACCGCGCCAGCTAGTTGTCATACTACTTCAATTGCTTAACTATCAGACCATGAGTTAAGATTTGGGGGATTCTCCCCCACGCCCCCGATTGGGGGACGGTTGCGTCCCCCAAACCCCCTCCAAAATTATTCTTTGGTCTTTTGTTGAGTCTAGTTATTTTCACTTGGGTAGAATATAAATTCATCTGCGTACCCTGCGGGAAGCCGCTATCGCGTCTACATCCGCGTCCATCTGCGGTTAATTATCTCAATATCATTCAGGAGTCACCTACACCTGTCAGCTGCTCCCTAGCTATCTGCGGTCTTTGATGATAATTCTGTTACAGGACAAGATATCACCTCTTTGATTACAAGCCATTACCAATCAAAATAAAGGCTGACCAGTAAAAAGGATGACTGAGATGCTCGCTTAACTGTGGTGTTAAGTTACCGTATTTGCCAGTAATTAGGGCGATTTGTGCTTGACGTAGGGCTTGGGCTTTGGTGGTTTTTCCTTGGGACAGGATGTTGTAAAAAGCATTCATTAATACTTGTGTACCGCCATCATCTACCGACCATAAAGAAGCGATCGCGGCTCGTGCGCCTGTTTGTTGTATCTGGTAGCCAAAACCCAGAATTTCTCTACCATTGCCAAATTGATCGCCTAATCCGGTTTGGCAGGCTGAAAGTACGATTAAATCAACATTGGGCAATCGCCAGTTTTTGATATCTCGGAGGGTGACGCGATCGCCATTTCCTAACAAAATAAATGATTCTTCCGGCTGTCCGGTGGTAAATGCGGCGTGAGTTGCTAAATGGATGACGGCGTAATCATTCATTTCCAACACAATATCTGAATTGAATTGCTTGTCTAATAATTTTTTGGTGCTGGGAATGGTTTGAGCGAGTGTTTCTACTTCTAAACCAGCAAAAGGTAAACCGGAAAAGTCAAACTGCTGAGATCCTACCTGAAAACTATAGTTGCCTTGGGTAAAGGCTGCCGCTAAGACATTTAATCGATTTTGGGGTTTGGTGTTGAGGTCGGTTAAGCTGACGGCAGTAATATTATTGATTTGGAAGCGTTCGATTAACCATTTTTGACCGTCATAAAGGGCGGCTAGGGGAACATAACGCAGTTGTCCGTCGGGAGCGTAGATGATGGTTTGGGCTTGTGCTTGTGCTAAGTCATTTTCTAGGGGTTTAATCAGCAAATCGTAGAGTTTTTGGGCGGGAACTGTGATTTTTGGGGTACGTTTTGGTAAGGTGGTGCGAAATTCCAAAATTGCTCGGTTGAGTTCTTCTTGGGTAACAGCTACGGTGCGGCGGATTGGTGGTGCGTAGGGAGTGACTAAAACGAGTTCTAAGCGATCGCTCAATACTAGGGGATAAAGTATGACTGCGCCTTGCTGGAGTTTTTTTAAGTTATCTTGTAAGGCACTAGCGGAGGATTCCAGGTTAAAACTCTGCCCTTGGGTGGTTTGCTGGAGTTGGGCGACCCATTCGCGCACTTTCGGGCTATCGAGGAAGGTGTTAAAGTCTTTGGCTAGTGTCTGCTGAATTTTACGTAATTCTAAAATACGCTGTTTCTGGGACGGGGTGCGGCTGCTCACACTAATGTTTTCCAGTTGGGCGAGTTCTCGACCAAGGGCGATCGCTTGCTCAAATTCTGCTTGCATCACCTCTCGAATTTGCCGTTCTTGGGAACGTTCCACAACACCAGTCGCGGTTTTTTCACTTCTTCGCACGTCGCGGAGATAGTCTTCAATTTCTTGGATTTTGAGTAAGTCTAGTACTTGTTGCGCTTCTAAAATTCGGTTGCGTTGCAGGAGAAGATCGGCTAAATGGCGATAATCTTTGGCAATGATTTCGGTATAAGATTGCTGTTGTTCTTTGCTTAATTCCCTAATATTATTGCGAATTGTTTCTCTAGCATTTACTGATTGTTTGAAGAAGATAATTGCTAATTCTGGTTGGTTCTGTTTTTCGAGTAACTTCCCGATAGTATTGAGGATGTATCCTTCACCTTCTTTGTTGCCAACTTCTTGAGCAATTACTAAACTTTGGTGTAAGAATTTTCCAGCTAATTCATATTGCCCTTGCTCTAAATAAACGTTTCCTATGGCGTGGAGATTTATCCCTTCTGCATTTCTGGATTTGAATTTTTGATAAATAGTTAAAGGTGGTTGCAAATACGCCAAGGCTAATTGATATTTTTCTTGCTTGAAGTAAACAATCCCAATATTGTAATATGTTGTTGCTTTGAGAAATTCTTGTTGTTCTTTGTTCTGAATTTTTTGCAGCACTGTTAAGGCTTGCTGATGGAAATCTAACGCTAATTCATACTTTTCTTGTCTGTAGTAAATATTGCCGATCGCATTCAGCGCCCTCACTTCACCTGCAATGTCTCCTATTCTGTTTCCGTCTGATTCGAGCAGTACGGGTTTTCTGGCGATTTTTAAGGCTTCCTGATAAGATTTCAAAGCGAGTTCGTATTGTCCTAACACTTTATAAATCTGTCCCATATCAAGTTCAATTCGTACCCAGTCGCCTAAAATTTCTTGCCGGATGGGTAAGGCTTTTTGATAGTAATCGAGAGCTAATTTATACTCTCCCAAGCTGCTGTAAACTCTCGCTATGCGATGGAAAGTCGGCCATTGTCTTGGCTCGCTGCCTAATTTTTTCGCAATCTCCAAAACTTGCTGGTATTTTTCTAAAGCTTCTCGATATTTACCTGCTCTCGAAAATTCATTACCTTGGATGGTGTAAATGTCTGCTATGGAGTTGAGGCTGGATTTTTCCCAACCGCGATCGCCGATTTCTTGTTGAATTGCCAAAGCTTGCTGATAATATTTCAACGCCTGCTGATAATTTCTTTGGCGATGGTAAACGTCTCCCAGGTGGAACAAAGTTCTGCCCGTACCTGTTTTATCTTCTATTTGTTGATAAATTAATAAAGCTGCCTCAAAGGTTTTGATGGCTCTGGCATATTCCCTGTATATATACTGCCGCCAAGCTGCTTCATACAGTTGATCAGCTTTCAATTTTTCTGGTGTTTGAGCAAAGAAAATCACGCCACCTGTGGGTTTAAAAGTTGTAATTTTGCCAGATGAAAAGCGAATTTCGAGCTGTTCGCCCTCAAAAGCCCCACTCAACGGCGTTTTACCCAGAATAATTGCTGTTTTCTCACTTTGTTTTGCGATTTCCTGTCTAATTGCCAAGGCTTGTTGATCAACTTGAGTCGCGGCTTTATTTTCTCCTAATTGTTTGTAAACTGCACTCATCTGGGTGAGAATTATCCCCTCCCAAGGGCGATTTTTTTGCTGGCGAACAATTGTTAAGGCTTGCTGGTAAGCTTGTAATGCAGCTTGCAACTGAGTTTTGAGGTATTGTCCTTGGGTGGCGTAACTGTTTCCCTTGGCAAACAAAACTACTGCTTCTCCTTCCAGTGGGTGTACTTGCACAAGGGTTTTTTTCGCTGCATCTCTACCAACTTCCGTAATTAAAACTGCTTTTTGACCTGTAATATTTTCTAGATTACGGTTGCTAATTTCGCGCTGTAATGTACTTGCTTGCTCACGATACTCCTGCGCTGTTTGCTTCTGCCGTAATTTGGCGTAAATTGCGGCGATACTGTTGAGAATTGCGGCTTGATCTGGCTTTTCAAAGGGTATTCTTGTCCAGCGAAATAATTCCTGTTGTCCAAATTGGAGGATTTGTTGTTCTGGTACAAAATAGTTATCTTGAGTTTGAGGATCACGGGCGATCGCTAATGCTTGCTGGTAAGCTGTCAACGCTGCTTCATACTGGCCTAAATTGGTGTAAATTTCCCCAATTTGGGTTAACAATATCGGTTTTTGATTAACCAACCTGTGGCTGCTGTTCTCCATGTTCACAATTGCCAGAGATTGCTGATAATCATCCAAGGCAGTTTGATACTGTCCTAATGCGGCGTAAACTTCACCCATACTTCTTTTAATTCGCTGTTCCTGCTGGCGATAATCTCCTGGTGACAATTCCTCTCTGCGCCGACGAACTTCGATATTTTCTGGGCTGGACATTTCTGCATTGATGATTGCCAAGGCTTCTTTGTAGAATTGCAAGGCAGTTTGGTACTGTCCTAGAGTTTTGTGGATATCTGCAATATTCGCTAAGGTATTTTCTTCCTCATTTTCAGCAAAGTTATGCCATCCAGCTACCCCAGCGATTACTTCTAGCCGTTGTCCGCGTTTCTCTATTTCGGCTATTTCTGAGGATTCAACAGTCGTGATGGCAGTTTTGATTGGTTTTCCTTTCCCTACCTGAATCAAACCGTTGCTGAGTCCATCTTCTAGTTTGATTCCCTCTGGGCGATGAATGTTGACATCAGTACCAAAGGCTACCCGAATTGTCTGGGGGATTGGTGTTTTTGTTGACTGTTCAGCAACTTCCCGACGAATTGCCAAGCTTTGCTGATAGGTATCTAAGGCTACTTGTAACTGTCCGAGAGTTTCGTAAATTGTTCCCATTTGATTGAGAATTACCCATTCCCAAGGACGATTTTTTTGCTGACGGACGATCGCTAAAGCTTGCTGATAGGATGCTAAAGCGGCTGGGTATCTAGCAAACTTGGCGTGTTCTGCACCGTTACGGTAATGGATGAGTGCTTCCCCTGTCAGGAGTGTAATTAAAGTTGGTCTTTTTTGGGGTATGTTGTAAGTCACCAAAATTGCCTGTTTGACAATATTTGTCGCCCACCCCACATGAACACCCATTTCCTGTCTGATGGCTAAAGCTTGTTCTTGATATTCCTGCGCCGTTTGTGGGTAGCCCTGGCTATGGTAAATATAGCCCAGATTATTCAGGATTTTCTCTTCCAGGGAACGATCGCCAATTTCTCGCGCTATTGGTAAAGCCTGTTGATAATACTCCAGGGCTATTTGCGGCTGTTGTCCTTGATTTTTGTAGGTAGAGGCGATCGCATTCAGGATTTTTGCTGTTAAGGGGCGATCTCCAATTTCGCGGACAATAGCTAAAGCTGGTTCGGAGAAATCCAGGGAAATCGGGCGCGATTCCCGTTGATTGTCGATTCCCCAGTTGTAATCTTGGCTCAAATTCAACATTACTGTAGCTTCGCCGATGCGATCACCTGCTTGGCGCATCTGGGCTAAGGCTTGTTCGTAATATTTCACAGCTTGTTCTTTTTGATTTAACGCCGCGTAAGTCATCCCAATTCCGTTGAGACTCCAACCAACACCCGCGCGATCGCCCAAAGCCCCCATAATCATTAAGGCTTGCTGGTAATATTTTCTTACCTCCAGGTAAGACTTAATTTCCTCCGGCTTTTTGATTTGCTGGTAGTAAAGTTGCAATTTAATATAGCTGACGTAAGTATTTCCCAAGCCAATCAAAGTCATCGCTTCCCCAGATTTATCTTTTACCTCACGCCATATAGATAAAGCTTGCTGGTAGAATTGCACAGCATTTTTGTACTGTCCTTGGGTTGCGTAAACGGCGGCGATTTGATGCAGTGATGCGGCTTCCTCTGCACGGTTATTCAATTCCCGTGTAATTTCCCAGGCTTGTTGATGATGTTGAAGGGCGGTTTGAATTTGTCCTTGATGGCGATAAACTTCTCCGAGTTTATTGAGGACTGCGGCGGTGTAAGTGCGATCGCCAATTGCTTGATAAATATTTAATGCTTGTTGAAAAGATTGTAACGCCGAAGTAAATTGACTTTGCGCCAGTTGTTGATTACCTTGCTCAAACAGTTGTTGCGCCTCTGGGATTTGAGCCACAACTTGGTGATTAGCAATTAATTCTGCTGCCAACACTCGCCCTTGTCTGGGATGATCATTCATCAACCCACTATCAATGGAAAAGATAACCAATAAAACAGCCAGTGTAGGCATTCTCAATGCGGGGAATTGCATCAAAAATATTTTGGTAAATTTTAATTACTAATTCTTCGCTATTAATATATTGAATAATTTCTGTTAGTCAATCCAATGTCACAAAAATATTATTAAGTCGAAACACCCCTCATTCCCCTTGTCTCCCTTGTCTCCCTTGTCTCCCTTCCCTCATCCCCCAAATCACAACCTCAACCTACTACCTGTTTCATCAATCGGAAATGGCCTGATGGCTTTGGTGTTAAACAGTTCTTGGAACACCTTGCGCCGCTTTTGGGGTGTTTCGGGTGCGATGTAACCCCATAAACTTTCCCAATAGAAAAAAGAGATGCCAGAAAAAGAGCGATCGCGTACCATATCAATTTGTTCTTTAATTTGGGAAATTCTCACCGGGTTGCGTAAAGTTCCCGTAGAGATACCAATCACAACCGGAATTTTGGAGAGGGCTGATTTTATGGCTGGTTGTTCTAATTCGGTCTTAAAGCTATTTTGATTATGGCGGTATACTTGCAACACCAACTCATCCACCCAGCCGTTTTTTACCCAAGTTTCCCAATCTTGCAAATAATATTTATATGCAAAAGCTTGTGCATTGGGAGACAGAGATAATTTTGCATTCGGTTCAATTTCCTTGATGCTGCGATAAATTCTCCCCATGAATGCCGTAATTTTGTTAGCACGCCAACGCATCCATTCTGGGTTAAAGGGATCAGTCGGCGGATTTTGACCTTGATGTTCTTGTTTGTAGAGTTCGACAGTGAAGCGATCGTAACCAAATTGGACTGGCATTCCAAAATGATCATCCAGTTGAATGCCATTTACATTGTAATTACTTACAACTTCTAAAATGAGCTCTAAAATAAAATCTTGCACTTCTGGATTTAGAGGATTTAACCAAGCTTGTTTAGTTGCAGCCCCATTGTTAGCGTCTTCTGGCAAAACTTCTTTAACAGAATTTACACCTGCTTGTCCAATGGTTAACCAATCAGGATAACGTTTGGCTAACTCAGAATTTGGCGGTGTCATAAAACCATATTCAAACCAGGGAATCACAGTCAAACCTTTGGGTTTAGCAAGTTTAATAATCTTGGCTAAAACATCTTGTCCACCGTGCATAAAATTCAGTGTTGGTTCTGCTTCTTCCCCAATCGTATTTTTAGCAACATTACTTTTGTAAAAAGTATTACCCCGATTCCAAACTACAGGATAAATCGTATTAAAATTCAGCGCCGCTAATTGATTAATAGCGCGGTCAATTCCCCAAGGAACAAACAAAACCCCACTAGCAACGTTAGTTAACCAAACACCACGAATTTCTGTAACCATTGTTTGGTTTTTTGGTTGAGCATAAAATGAAAAAGAAGGTAGGGTAAATACTGTTAAACAAAGTATAAATTCTAAAGCTATTAAGTAAATAATCCAATGTTTAGTCAACCGATTCATCAGTGGGTTTGACTGCCTTTGCAAAGAACAATTATAAATACAAAATAATTCAGCATCTTCCGGATTTAGATTTCCCAAAATATCGTTTTTTTTAATTATATGAATATACTAAAGTGGGAATTTTTGGCTTTTTGGTAATGAGAAAATGTAGTCTAGCACACAATATTTAATGAATAATAGGACTTACGCACCAAGATTGTCTGTGGAGGTTGGGTATAGGGGTGAAAGGGTATGGGGTGTAACCCGAATTTCTCACGTATGGGTAGCGGGTGTGGAGAGAGAGGGGAGTGTGGGGAGTGTGGGGGGAAAGATTTCTTCACCATCCTCCCACACCCCCAATACCTTTCGGTTAAGATATCTCTTCGTTGAGGCAGCAGTTGTGCGGAGGAGCAGAGGGGCAGGGGAGAGGTTACTGTTAATTCTCCCTTGCGCCCCTGCACCCAAGATACCTTCACAAGTAAATTCCTTATCCGAAAAGTATTGCCCACACCCCTGGATTTCTCTCTTGCGAGAAATCCGGGTATACCCCTACACCCTTAATATTTCGTCTTACTGCGTAAGTCCTAAATAAGACACCTCTGTTATGCGTGGTAAAAATATCTAGTTTGGGAGAGCCACAAACTATTCCAGAAAATCTACCAAAATAAAACTTCTAAAGTATCTTGGTAGCTCATTTGCAACTGTGAATGTGCATTTCCGCCATTGATGGCGATTTCTACCCAGCCATGACTACCAACTAAGGCGACAGCTTCACCAACTTGGCAATTACTGTAAGTTTCACATCCTGGGATTGTCAACCCCGCAATCTGCACGCACCAGGTTTTACCTTCCACGCAACTTTGAGGAATATTGCTGATTAAATTGCCAAAGTGATCTATATATTGAATATGTCCCAACACACCACGGCTAGTTGTTTGACATTTGCCCATCCCTAGCTGTAACAAAGTTGCGGGATTGATTTCGTTTCCCAAATATTTCAACGGAACGCCACTAGCCAGATTAGCTCCCACAGGTGCGAAAATATCTCTACCATGAAAAGTACGACTAGGTTGGGGAGTTAACCAGTAGTCTGGGTTTGTCAGTTCCACGGCTGCGACTGCGGGAGTTTGACTGAGTATACCGCTAAATATGCCATTATCGGGGCCGACTAAAAACCCTCCAGCCAATTCTACTGCGATCGCTCTCCGGTTTCCACCCACCCCCGGATCTACTACTGCTATATGTACTGTTCCATCGGGAAAGTAGGGATAAGCATTCATCAAGCAAAATCTAGCAGCAACAAGATTTTGTGGCGGAATTTGGTGTGTTAAGTCGATAACCCTAATTTCTGGGTTGATTTGAGCAATTATACCTTTCATCACCCCGACATAAACATCGCGATCGCCAAAATCGCTGAGTAATGTCAGGTGCGATCGGGTGTTCATTGCCTTTTTTGCCATAAACCTACAATATTCACATATATAAAGATGTAAATTTCTGTAGCAACAGCTACAAAACCTGTGCTATATTAGCAATACTAAACAGAAAAAAGCATAAAGAGGGAAATAACTATGAATCAAAATAGATTACAGGCTATGAGACAAGCTAAAGAAGCTCACAGACAAAACCTGAGAAAAAGCTTGGAACATCGCTTAGAAGTAGCTAAAGCCCAAGGTAACGAAAAGCTAATTCATCAACTAGAAGCCGAAATGAGATATATCGGCTAAGTCTGGTAAAGCAAGAGTTGACTGTTTATAGTTTTGTTGTGTGGAAACCCCCGCTTCGGCGGGTTTTTTGTTGAGTGCTGAGTGGGGAACTGGGAGTTGGGAGTGGGGAGTTGGGAATGGGGGAAGAATTTTCTTCTACCTCCTACCCCTTGTCTCTTTTGTCCTGCCATTTCATACTTCCGGTTCTACCCCCAAAGCCCGTAATTGTGCCGCCAAACGTTCAGCACGTTGCAGTGCAGCTTCTTTAGCCGCTCGTTCTTGTTCAGCCCGTTCTGCACCAGTAGGAATGACATTCCCTTCCGCATCACACCACCTCAGCCAAATATCGCGTTTGCCTTCATACACGCCCTCCCACAAACATAACCCTAGCTCAACTTCTGTCAACCATTGTTCGCTCATGGTTACATATTGCCGTCCTTGCAATTCATACATTTGCAGAACTTCACCACCAAGTTGCTGAGATGGGTCGAAAATAATGTAGTATAAAATCCGCATCCGGGCATATTCTAAGAATTTACGCCCTGTTTCATTCCCTTCTCGATTTGAGACAATTTCAATCACTACTTCTGGTGGTTTACCAAATTCCCAAAAGAAATAAGAACGATGTCTTTTTTCCCACCAATTTTCGGCTACTTGTACATCCAGGCTCAAGAAGACATCAGGTACAATTGCTGGTTGATAACTACTAGCAAACAACCCCACATTAGCAGCCACAAGAAACCCTGGGGAATTATTTGCACCTCTCCAAGAACTGTAAAGGGGTTCTGTTAATAGGCGTTGTTGTTTTTCCGATGGTAGATTATCCACTGCTGCGTCGTCTTCTGTTACCAATTGACTGACATCTGGTAACACATCCTCCGGTAATAAACCGTCCTCTGTCAAGATAATAGATTCACTCATAAGAAACTATATATAGGAATCCGGTTTGATTTCTGAATTTATTTGTGTAGGTAGGGAACAGGGAATGGGGAGTCGGGAGTAGGAAAGAAGCCTGATCTGAGTATACTGATTTTTTTCCCAAATCAAATATGAGTCCTATATAGCCTTAATTATATTTTGACAGCATTATCAAACAAGGCAAAAGTTAAAGGTAAAAAGTAAAAAGAAATACTAATTTTTTATTTCTTTTTACTTTTACCCTTTTACTTATTAAATCCCCTTGGACTTTGTTATGACTTGGGTTTATATGTCGAAGCAACGTGCAGTTCTTTTAATTGCTTCGCATCCACCCCAGAAGGCGCATCTGTTAACAAGCAACGGGCTTGTTGTGTCTTCGGAAAAGCAATCACATCACGGATAGATTCTTCCCCAGCAAGTAACATCACCAAACGATCTAAACCGTAGGCGATACCACCATGCGGCGGTGTACCGTATTCAAAAGCTTCTAGAAGGAAACCGAATTTACTTTGCGCTTCTTCTGGAGACAAGCCAATGGTTTCAAATACCTGTTCTTGAATTTCTCGCTGATAAATTCGCAAACTACCACCGCCAACTTCAAAGCCGTTAAATACCAAGTCGTAAGCTTGGGCGCGGGCGGTTTTTAAGTCGTGTAAATCATCGGGATGGGGTGCGGTAAATGGGTGGTGTAATGCTTCCAAACGTTTTTCGTCAGCATTCCACTCAAACATCGGGAAATCAACAATCCATAACAAATTGAGTTTATCGGGATTGATTAACCCAAATTCTTTAGCAGTAAATTGCCGTAATCTATCTAAAGTTTTGTTAACAGTACCAACATCACCAGCCGCAAACAATAACAAATGTCCGGCTTCTGCACCTGTGCGGCGGAGAAGTTCAGCTTTTTGTTCGGCGGTGAGGTTGTCTTTAATTGCGCCGATGGTGTCAATTTCCCCATCTTCCCTAACACGGATATAAGCTAAACCTTTCGCGCCGGCTTCACTAGCTTCTCTGAAGATGTCGCCGCCTGGTTTAATGCGGACGTTAGAAATTTTGTCGTTACCGTTGGGAATGGGAAGGATTTTGACAATACCACCGTGGGCGACAGCATCCCGAAAGACTTTAAAACCAGAGTCTTTGAGAATATCGGAAACATCGACTAATTCTAAATCATAGCGAGTGTCGGGTTTATCGCTACCATAACGCGCCATTGCATCAGCGTAGGTTAAGCGCGGGAAAGGATGGGGTAAATCAATTCCTTTCACGGTTTTGAAGATATGACAAACAAGCTTTTCATTGAGTTCGATAATTTCTTCTTGAGACATGAAACTCATTTCCATGTCTAATTGGGTGAACTCTGGCTGTCTGTCGGCGCGTAAGTCTTCATCCCGGAAGCAACGAGCAATCTGATAGTATCTGTCCATACCGGATACCATCAAGATTTGTTTAAATAGTTGTGGTGATTGGGGTAAAGCAAACCATTCGCCAGGGTTGACACGACTGGGTAAAACATAGTCCCGCGCACCTTCGGGAGTGGAACGAGTCAAGACTGGGGTTTCAACTTCGATGAAATTTTCCCCATCTTCTAAATAGCGCCGCATGGCTTTGACGACTTGATGACGCAG
Source organism: Aulosira sp. FACHB-615 (assembly GCF_014698045.1). Classification (GTDB taxonomy): domain Bacteria; phylum Cyanobacteriota; class Cyanobacteriia; order Cyanobacteriales; family Nostocaceae; genus Nostoc_B. The sequence continues at coordinate 1,834 of NZ_JACJSE010000041.1, read as the reverse complement.
TTGCATATTTTGCGCCATGCGATCGCGCCGTAAATCCAAATAACGGTATTTTAGTCTTAAGTCTTCCCGCACCGATTCGGTGTCAGCACTGGAAACCTGGAATGGTAGCTGCTTGCGGACTGCATTCAACAAGGTAATTTTATCCGCGTAAATTTCTACTTCACCTGTAGGAATGCGGTTATTCAGTGATTCTTCGGGACGCTGCGTTACTCTGCCGGTGATTTCGACGACGTATTCATTCCGCAAAGCATTGGCTTGCTCGTAGGAGTTGGGGGTGCGTTGCGGATCGCTGACAATTTGGACTGTGCCAGAGCGATCGCGTAAATCTAAGAATATCACGCCCCCATGATCGCGGCGACGGTCTACCCATCCGTACAAGGTAACAGTTTCTCCAATATCTTCTTTTCGGAGTTCGCCGCAATAGTGAGTTCGCATAGTAGTTAATCTGTTCTTCTGGGCTAGATGGGGCAATAAAAGTCAAAGCTTTCCCATTATCTAGCATCAATAGTATCTGATTGAAGAACCGATCGCATATTATCGCGCCAATCAATACAAATTGAATTTTTTCAACTACTCTCAACTTCTTCCCTGTTTCTGGGGTTATGTTCTGTAATTAAGCCAAATTTCTAATCATAATTTCAATAAAAAAGCAATAGACTTTTATCTAATAGTCATAAGTTTATTTTTATTCTATTTTAGGCATAAAATTCATACTTAAAATAAATGTATCAGAAAAAACATGCTAATCATAGTAAATCTACATCTGATTCATCATCTAACAATCAGTTTGCACCACGTCCATTTAAAGTTGAATCAACACCATCAGAAAATTTAACTTCAGAACAACCACAAGATACAACCGAGACTAGACAATATAAATCACATCTTCCTAAAGTATCTATAGTTACAGAGAATCCTGTGCAGCGATCGCCAGTCTCACCTTGGAGTAATTTAAAAATTGATCCGAATTATCAAGCTGATAGTTATACGTCAAAAATCTCGCAATCAGCAGTACCAAGTTTCCCATTGCAGATGAAGTTGCATACTGAACAGCTTGGAGATAAATCTCATCAACAACCAGATAGTTCAGCAGACACCATACAGCCAACTGAGTTGGCAATTCAAAGTCAAGAAATTCAACCTGAAAATAACACCGGCTTGCCTGATAACTTAAAAACAGGCGTGGAAAATCTTTCTGGAATGGGAATGGATGATGTCAAAGTTCATTATAATTCCAGCGAGCCTCCAAAGTTTCAAGCTGCTGCCTATACCCAAGGAACAGATATTCACGTTGCACCTGGACAGGAAAAGCACCTTCCCCATGAAGCATGGCACGTAGTTCAGCAAAAGCAAGGAAGAGTCAAACCTTCTATTCAATTGAAAGGAATCAGTGCGAATGTTGATTCTACGCTAGAAAAAGAAGCCGATGTCATGGGGGCAAAAGCTAACAGTGTTGGTAGTGTGATGTCTCGACTACCTTCGGCTTCTCAGGTAAAGGAAAGTATTCAGTCTTTTGGGCAAACTAAACCAACTACGCCACCTACTAAATTAGGAAATTCTGTTAGACAATTTAAATGTTTTGGATCAAGAAGAAACCAAGCTAGTAACAACCCTCAATCAGAACCGGAAGTTGTAACAAGTAGTAAACAGGAAGTAGATAGAACTGATCAACAATTTCCTCCCTCTGAAGTTGATCCGAAGATATTAGCGAAGTCGATAGACTCACATCTTGCACCAACCGTAGTCATCCGTACAAGTCAGATAAAACAGTATTCAAATGTAACAACAGGTGAATTAAGGCAAGTAAGTAGTAGTTGTTTCAAAAATAACTTAA